>CAYVPM010000314.1:0-4870 GCA_964453475.1 uncultured Saprospiraceae bacterium
TGTGTTGGCCGGCTTGAAGTTGAAAGGTTTGTTGCAGCAGGCGTTTGCCAGATACGTCGTTTAGCTCCAGAAATACGATATCAGGTTTTTCCAGCGCCAAGGGGATGAAGGTTTTTTCTGAGAAAGGGTTTGGCATCGGCGCTCCAATTTCCACACCAGGTGCTATAGGTTCTACCTCTGCGCTGAGTGCGGCGAACGCCGTGTCAATAGGGTGTAATGTCAAATGTTCATCCACCCAAAGCCCTTGCATTTTTTCATTTGTATTGCTCAGGGCTTGGGGCACGGAAAAGTCTTGCAGGGCTTTTACCTGGATTTCTGCCAAAACCGAAGAAGCCGGGAAGTTCAGGGGTATTAGCGTTGGTGTAAAGCCAATGCACGTGACAGCATTCTGAAAAACGCTGAAGTTCCCCGCCGACCATTGCATGGCCAAGGAGCGCACATTTATTATTTCCATTAAATTTGGGTCGTATTTAAAGCCAAACTGGATTCCCGTCAAGGTGACATTTTGAGCGGTTGCAATGGGAAGCCACAGCGTTTGACCCGCCTGCACGGTGCTGTTCGGCACTCCGAGCAACAAGGCACTGTTTAGGGGCAACTGGTACAAGCCTGCAGGGTTTGCATCGCCATCCACGTCACCGGTTTTTATGGAGACAAAGCGGATGCTGTCCGTTGGGTTCAGCGGCATTTGCGGGACTTTTTGGCAGCTCTCAAAGGTTGTTAAAAAATCCTCCGGTAACACATACCAAGCTTGGCTGTTGGGTAACTCCTGATATATACCAAGAATCAATTTTCTCAGTTCAACGATATCAAAAGTAGTGATGGAGCTGCTCCGGTTAGCATCTGCCGCCAGTTTGGCGAAACCTGTCAAAGGTTCTATGCCCAAAATATGCCTTGAGATGCGCAGTAAATCGCCGATGTTTAAACCATTGGCAGCATCTCCGTCCTTAAACGCAGATATGCAGAAATCGTCGTCCAAAATGTCGGGCACATATTGGACGATAAAGGTAGATGAGTCCGCTGCGGTATTTACACCGACAATTCCAGGGGAAAAAAAAGGGGGCAAATTGGGCACACTAATATTCACTCCTTTGGTAGCCTGTCCTGTTTTCCAAAACTTGGTCTGGACATGCAAGGTAAAGGTGTCGGAAAGGCTTTGTGTTTGGCCAATAAACGGCAGAAAGCCAAAGAGGCTAAAAAAGGCGAAGTTGCGTAGTAGTTTTTTCATGTTCATTACGGGAATATTAGGTGAAAATCATCTACAAAACTAATGTAAAAAATCTACCTAAAACAATAATCCAACATAACCTGTAGGCGACATAAAAGCACTTTTCAGCTTTTTTACCGGCACCTGGTTGGTTATTGGAAAAGGCCTGATACAGCCAATAATACCGCAAAAAAACAGAAACCTTACCGGTACCCGCTTTGTACAACGATCTGTTTTTTTTAATCAGGACACTTTCTGCGTGTTTGCCCGCCATTCAGCCAGCGCCCAGCGGATTTTGTCGTAGGAAAACCTGCCTTCGAAATGATCAAAAATCGCTTTCAACTGAAAGGGCTCTTCAAACAGGGGCAATGCTCCCTGGATGAGGTCACATTCGTCTTCCGAAACCCATTGGTGTATGTCGATTAATTCGCCCCGCTCATACATGGTGGCCAAGTGGTTCATAACCGATATCGTGCTAATTTCGCGGGCTTGAGCGATTTCTTCCACAGTTTTGCCGCTCTTGAAAAGTTCCCATGTTTGCAATTGGGTGCTGCCTACCACCCGCTCGCCGGCACTTGATTTCTCCAATACATAACGCCTGATTTCAGCGATAAAGGCATCGCCGTACAATTGCAGCTTCCGTTCGCCGACACCGCTCACGGCCAGCATGTCGGCATCAGTGATGGGGCGTTGTTCGGCCATAATCTGCAGGGTGGCATCGCTGAAAATGAGGTATGGCGGGATGCCTTGTTGTTGTGCGACCTGTTTTCGGAGGGCTGCCAACTTTTCAAAGAGCTCGTCGCGCAGAGTTTGGGTTTTTGATTTTTCAACAAAGCGCGGCGATTTTTCTCCTGGCTTTTCTTTGGGAAGTGGCATGGCAAGCGCCACTTTTTTGTTCTCAAAAAGCACTTTTTTGCCTGCATCGCTCACGCGCAGGCGACTGTGTTCGTCGTAGGCGATCTCGATGAGGCCTACATGTATCATTTGCAACAAAAAGTACATCCAGTCCTGATAGCTGTATTCCTTTCCAGCGCCGTAAGTTTTTATTTCATGGTACCGGTTGTCGAACACTTCGCGGCGTCCGCTACCGCGCAGGATATCGACGAGCAGGTTCATGCCCACTTTTTCATTTGTCCTGCTGATGGCGGACAGGGCTTTTTGGGCGGCTACTGTTCCGTCGAACTGCTGGGGTGGGTTTTGACATATATCACAATTGCCGCAGTTGCGGTCGTAGGTTTCGCCGAAATAGTTTAGCACAGTTTTGCGGCGACAAATCAGAGCCTCAGCGAATTGGAACATGCGTTCTAGTTTGGCAAGTTTTAATGCCAATTGTTCTGGCTTTGTATCGCCTTTTTCAAACATTTCCCGGTACGATACCAAATCTGCATAACTGAAAAACAACAGCGCGGCGGCAGGCAAGCCATCCCGGCCAGCCCGGCCGATTTCCTGGTAATATCCTTCCACGTTGCGGGGCAAATTGTAATGCACCACGAAGCGCACATTGCTTTTGTCGATGCCCATGCCAAAGGCAATGGTGGCGCAAACGATCGGCACCCGGTCGTTGATAAAATCCTCCTGGGTTTTGCTGCGCTGGGCAGATGGCAGGTCGGCATGGTAATAGGCGGCCTTAAACCCTGTCTTGTTGAGCTTGGCCGCCAGGTCTTCACAACCTTTTCGGGAAAGGCAGTAGATGATGCCTGATTGGTCGGGACGCTCTTTCAGAAACGCCAGCAATTGCTCCCATCGTTTTTGCCCAGGCCGAACGGTCAAACTTATATTGGGTCTGTCGAAAGAAGCGATAAATATTTGGGGGTCTTTGAGCTGAAGCTGGGCTGCAATGTCCTTACGGGTAAGCTTGTCGGCGGTAGCGGTAAGGGCAATGAGCGGCACCTGCGGGTATTGTTCCTTTAAAAATTTCAATTGGGTGTATTCCGGCCTGAAATCGTGCCCCCAGGCAGATATGCAATGCGCTTCGTCAATGGCGAACAGGCTGACTTTCAGCCGTTTCAAAAGGGGTTGAAACCCTGGCGACACCAGTTTCTCCGGACTGACATACAGAATCTTAATGTAGCCATCCGCCGCGGCTTCTTCCACATTACGGGTTTCCGCGCTGCCTTGCGAGCTGTTGAGAAAAGCAGCAGAAATACCGTTAGCGATCAGGCCTTCCACCTGGTCTTTCATCAGTGCAATGAGCGGGCTGACTACTATGGCGGTGCCTTCCAGGGTGATGGCGGGGACCTGGTAGCAGATGCTTTTTCCGCCCCCGGTGGGCATGAGCACGAGTGTGTCGCGGCGCGCGTACACGGCTTCAACAATATCGGCTTGCAATGGTCGGAAAGCATCGTATCCGAAGTACTTTTTCAGGGCTTGTGTGGCGTGTTGGAGATGCATGTTGTTTTGTTTTCCCGCAAAGGCGGATTGCTTATAGTTTGGTTTTAGTTCGTTGCTTTACAAATTTAAACATTTTTTCGACATCCACAAGCTCCAGCTGGTGTTTCACACCAATTAATTTTTCAAACCGCCCTTTTTGTATCTGTGATGCCACGTGCTCGCTTTCTTCGGCGCTCACCACATTGTCTTCATCGCCCCAGCCGATGGTAACCGGGCAATCAATTTTAGCATAAGCATCGGGCGGAATGCCCAGGCCATTTCCAAGATCGTGGAGAAAAGCTGCTGTATGGCGGCAAAGCGCTTTCCAATCGGCGTGCTGGGCTGCTAATGCCTGCGCAAAATGCGGCACTTTAGCTTCAATTTTTTCCGGATCGAACATGCGGTTCATGCCTGCGGCCACCTCGGGAGTCCAATCGAGTTTGGTGCTGAGGGTGGCGACCCGCGCTATCCGATCAGGGTAATGGGCTGCCAGGTACAAAGCGACATAACCGCCCATGCTGTAGCCGAAAATATTGGCTTTTGGGATTTCCTTTTCATCCATAAACCCTAAAACTGCTTCGGAGAACAGTTGCATGGAAAACGGTTCATCAGGAATATGGGCGCCATGACCGGGAAAGTCAATGGCGAATACCATGTCTTCGCGTGGGAAAAGCGCTTGCAAGGCGTTGAATTGGGCGGCGCTGCCAAGGGCGCCGTGCAGTAGGATGGTCGCTGTTTTCATGCTGCGAAGTTAGTTCGGAAGCACGGAAAGAACGCTGGCCTTGGCCAGGAAATGTTAATTAGTAATACTATATTTGCCATGCACTACACTATTTACTAAATCACCAGCCATGTACAATTTTGGAAACCAAATGCAATCCTACGTTAAGAAACGCAAAAAGCATATTATTGACGAACCCCATAACCTACCTCGCGGCAGCTTACTGCCCGCACAGGTTTGTAAGGCATATGGCTTTGAGAAACTTACGCCCCAGCGCAAAATAACCATTGGCATTGTGTCGCTGGGTGGCTCCTATTCTGCCAGTGATATGACAACAGCCTTTGATTTCTACAAACTTCCGGCGCCCAATGTTAGAACCGCAGGGGTCCAGGCCAAACAAGAGACGAAAGCCAGGGTAGAGAACATGCTGGATATCGATTGTGCCGGTGTTGCATTTGCCTATTCAACGGGGCAGTCCGCAAACCTGTTGGAACAATTTGAACCCAATCAAGAACTGGGTATCCCAAACGCTATAAATGCACTCATTGATGCCGGATGTGAAGTAATTTCAATTT
>CAYVPM010000315.1:0-4864 GCA_964453475.1 uncultured Saprospiraceae bacterium
CCGCTTGAAGGTCGGCTGATGCAACGAAGTCGTACTTATCGGTAGTGCCGCCACTTTGGTACTGAATCGCCTTGCGCAGGTCGAAATCGATCACCAGGTTGGTCTTTTGGCCTTCAGCCACAGCAAAACTTTTGGTGCATGTGATGGAATGAGTGGCAGCAGCCGACAATTGGTGCTTCACATTGTCCGCTGTCTGTACATAACAGCCGGGGCTGTTTCCGTTGGCATCGGTTTGGGCATCCAGCACCAGGGTAATGTTGCTGTAGCTGCCGGCATCCACATCGCCAAGGCCAAGCAGGGCCACGTTGCCTTTTTGATAGGCCATAATGTCGATGGTTTTTTTGCCCGAAAAGCCGGAAAAGGTTTCCCCGTCAATTTTCACTTCAGCTACGGTGACAAATACCGCCTTTACGTTTGGGTCGTCGGAAGGGCCGTCGGTAATTTCCAGGTTTACTTGGCCATTTGCATCGCCAGAATTGTCGTCTTTCTCACAGGCTGTGAAAAACAAGACTGCTCCAACTGTTGCAGCAAAAAGAATCGGATGAAATTTTGATAACGTCATGGGAAAATGAATTTGGTTAAGATTAATGAATAAAACCTGCTCCAAAGCAAAGCAGTGAGGTAGCTGTCAGGTGTCAACCCGACAGATTAAAAATTTTACAGTCAAACTGGTGGAATTTTAAGATCAAAACATGCCCATCGGCAAGCCCCGAAAAGGGTCTAAACAAGTGTATTCGTTTCCTTACCTTACTTGTAGATTTTAATGTTTCGCAGTAGAATCAAGATGCCTATAAAACGGGAGAAGGTTTTTCGAAATTGCCTAATTGATATATTTAGAGGCGCTAATGAAAGCGGAAAAATTCAGCCGCATTAGGATATTACAAATTTAAAATTATACTTAAATAACTGCAAATCAACTATATGCAATAAAAATCAATTGATGACTTGCCTAAAAAAAATAGATTTTCAAAAGCTCGATCAGGTTTGGATTACCTAATTTGGGGTATTTTCCCAACTCATTTTCTGCTGGAAATTGCCCATGAAAAATTAAGGGGAAACCCTGAAAAGGCAGCCTGATCGGGCTTTCTCGATCCCTAAAAACCGAGAAAGCCCTCAAGATTCACGAGAAGCCATCATTTTAACCCGGCAGGTATTTTGAGATGGTTTCTAAGTCTTCTGGTGCTTTTTCTTTGCCGCAGGAAACAAGATATTGTTCAGGATCAGGCGGAAGCCCGGCGAAAGCGGGTGCAAGTTCAGATCAGTTGGCGGGTCGCCGACATAGTGCCGGTAATCTTCCGGATCATGGCCGCTGTAAAAAGTCCAAAAGCCTTTACCATAAGCACTGTGGATGTAACGCGCCTCATTGGCAGGCTTGTTCTCTCCCATGATCAGCACGCTTGATTTGATGTACTGCTTTTGAAAAGCCGTAGCCTGCCCCATAAAACCTTTCACCGTGCGGGTTTGGCATTGGGTCAACATGGTTGGAACAGGGTCCCATTTGGCAGAAAAATCGAACAACGTGAAATAATCCTGCTCTGGCGACACCCTGCGACCAAGCACCTCACTGTGGTCGATCGTGGAGTGCTCATATATCATCGGATCGGTGATGACGTCAAAATTTTCGAATGCCAGGGTTTTGCTGTAATCAAGTTTTGCCTTGTAACCTGGGTCAATCGGATCGCCATCAAAGGGCGTGGCGCATATATCGGTGCCTTCGGCGGCCAGGGCAATGTCGTAGGTATCGGTGGCAGAACACATCGCAAACATAAAACCACCGCCGTTGATAAAGTCTTTAAGCTTTTGGGCTACTGCCAGTTTCAAGTGGCTCACCTTGTCAAAACCGTTTTTTTGCGCGAGGTTTTCCATCATCCGCACATGGTCGCGGTACCAGGGTTGACCGCTGTAATTGGCGTAGAACTTCCCATACATGCCGGCAAAGTCTTCGTGGTGCAAGTGCAGCCAGTCGTATTCGGAGAGCTTTCCTTCCAGCACTTCGGTGTCGTAAACCACATCATAAGGTATTTCCGCATACGTGAGTACCATGGTCACGGCATCATCCCAAGGCTGGATAGCCTGGCCTTTTTCATCCGTGTCTGGTGTGTAAACCGCAACTTTTGGCGCTTTCTCCAGCTTTATCTTGTCCATGTTCACCTCCGGGTTGAGGATTTCATTCTCAATGGCAGCAAACTGGGCATCCGCAATAATTTCATAGCTGACATCGCGGGTTTTACATTCCTTTTCAAAAGCCGGCGCATAAGCAAAGGCAAAACTGCCCCCGCGATAATTGAGCAGCCAATACGCTTCTACCCCTTGAGACAATACCCAATAGGTAATGCCATAAGCTTTCAAGTGATTGCGCTGGTGGGTTTCATCCATTGGGATCAGGATGACAGACGCTTTCATTTGCGTTAGGATGGAGCCCATAAATGCCAAGATTAACAGTGTGCGACGCATTTTTTGAAAGATGGTTGGTGAATGATGGTCAATGGTTATTTCGGGTATTTTGAGACGATTTTATAGGACAAAAAGTTGTCTAGGGCAAAGATAGGCTTTGTGGCCTGGAGTCAGTAGTTGGACTCGGCAAATCAAGCCATTTCTAGCTGCTTTAACGCTTTGATAAGATTTTAGTTGAGGTGTTTCCTCAAGCGACTTGTTCCCATACCAAATCGGTTGCTGTCAATTTGTCGGTTGTCAATACTTAAAAAATGTCATTTTTTCAGAAAAACAAGTTTGGAAGCGAATTTGTCCATGCAAAAACATTGTTCCATTAACCCACAAAAAGCGACCTTGCGATCGCATTCAACAACAACATGACATACGATAATTTCACCATAAAGGCCCAGGAAGCCATTCTTCAGGCGCAACAAATTGCCGCCGGCTACGAACAACAGAGTGTCGACACCGCGCACCTGCTCAAAGGCATGTTGAAAACGGACGACTCCGTCACCAATTTTATCCTGAAAAAAGCCGGCGCCAACATGCCGCGCTTTGAAGAAGACCTGGACAAACTCGTTTGGGAAACGCCCAAAGTACAAGGCGCCGACAAACAATACCTCACGAACGAGGCCAATAAAGCCGTAGCTGCAGCCAAAACGATGTTAAAGGACTTCGGCGACGAGTACATCTCGCTCGAACTCTTGCTGCTCGGCATCGCCAAAGGCAACGACAAAACTGCCCGCCTGCTGCGCGAACACGGCGCCACCCTCGACACCATAACCACTGCCGTGAAAGAGCTGCGAAAAGGACGCAAAGTCACGGATCAAAGCTCCGACAACGTGTACAATGCCCTGAACAAATTCGCCATCAATCTCACAGAAATGGCAGAATCGGGCAAACTGGATCCGGTGATAGGCCGCGACGAAGAAATACGCCGCGTGCTGCATATCCTCAGCCGCCGCAAAAAGAACAATCCGGTAGTCATTGGCGACCCAGGCGTAGGTAAAACGGCCATCGTAGAGGGCATTGCCTGGCGCATCGTCAAACAGGACGTGCCGGAAACCCTGGCCGGGAAAAAGATTTTCTCCCTCGACATGGCAGCCCTCATCGCCGGGGCAAAATACAAGGGCGAATTTGAAGAGCGCCTGAAAGCCGTCATCAAGGAAGTGGTTGACAGCAACGAACAAGTCATATTGTTCATCGACGAAATCCACACCCTCGTGGGTGCGGGCGGCGGCCAGGGCGCCATGGATGCCGCCAATATCCTGAAACCGGCACTGGCGCGCGGGGAACTGCGCACCATTGGCGCCACCACCCTCGATGAATACCAAAAGTATTTTGAAAGCGACAAAGCCCTGGAACGGCGTTTCCAGGCCGTGTACGTCGATGAGCCAGGCCTCGAAGACACCATTTCCATCTTGCGCGGCATCCGGGAGAAATACGAGAATTACCATAAAGTGCAAATCCTGGACGAGTCGCTGATTGCCGCCGCAGAGCTTTCACACCGCTACATATCGGAAAGGAAACTGCCCGACAAAGCCATCGACCTCATCGACGAGGCCGGCGCCAAGCTGCGCCTTGAACTTGATTCGGTGCCTGAAGATGTGGACAAGCTCGACCGGCAGTTGCGCCAACTGGAAATTGAGCGGGAAGCCATCAAGCGCGAAAACGATACGCGCAAGCTGGATGCCATGAACAAACAAATCCAGGATTTGCGCGAAAAATTGGACAGCCTGCGCGCAAAATGGACCTCAGAAAAAGAAATAGTCGAAGCTATCCAGAACTGCAAGCAAAAACTGGAGGAAATGCACATCCTCTACCAACGCGCCGAGCGGGAAGGCAACCTGGAAGCTGCTTCCAAAATCAAGTACCAGGATATACCGGCTCAGGAGGCGATGTTGCAAGCGGCCGAAGACAAATTGGGGCAACTCGATCCTGAAAACCGCATGACCACCCAGGTGGTGACCGCGAACGATATCGCTGAAGTGGTGGCACGCTGGACGGGCATACCATTGGCCAAAATGATGAAAGGCGAAAAGGAGCGCCTGCTGCACCTGGAAACAGAAATGCACAAGCGCGTTATCGGCCAGGACGAAGCCGTGGAGGCGGTCAGCAACGCCATCCGCCGCAACCGCGCCGGGCTGAGCGACCCCGACAAGCCCATCGGTTCTTTTATTTTCTGCGGCCCTACCGGCGTAGGCAAGACGGAACTCGCCAAAGCCCTGGCCGATGTCCTGTTCGACGACGAAAAAGCCATCACCCGCATCGACATGAGCGAGTATCAGGAGAAACACAGCGTTTCCCGGCTGGTAGGCGCCCCCCCCGGGTATGTGGGCTACGACGAAGGCGGCCAACTGACGGAAGCTGTGCGCCGCCGCCCCTACTCTATCGTGCTGCTCGATGAGATTGAAAAGGCCCACCCCGATAC
>CAYVPM010000316.1:0-4862 GCA_964453475.1 uncultured Saprospiraceae bacterium
AAGATGGCGATCCACGTTGTACCCATTTTGGGGCAGTGTTGCGCAAATGGCGGCTGGATGTGTTTCCCAATTTTTGGAACGTGCTGCTCGGCGATATGTCCCTGGTGGGTCCAAGACCAGAAAGACGGCATTTTATCGACCAGATACTGGCGCAAAATCCGCATTACAAGCACTTGCTGAAGGTGCGGCCCGGCATCACTTCCTGGGGACAGGTAAAGTACGGCTACGCTTCCAATGTGTCTGAAATGCTGCAACGCCTGCGCTTCGACCTGCTGTACATCGAGAACATGTCGCTTGCCCTGGATTTCAAGATACTTTTTTACACAGCCCTGGTGTTGCTGCAAGGCCGGGGGAAATAGCAAAAAAAAAGTGCCGATCTCCGAAGAGACCGACACCCTTTATTTGACTGGAAGGTAGATTATCGAATCACGACCAACTTTTCGGTATTCAACTTTTTATCGTCTTGTAAAAAGTTGATGAAATAAAGGCCAGTTGGCAAACCTGAAATGTCCAGCCTAAACAGCTCTGTATCTACCGTGGCATTTAATACGACCTGACCGGAAGCGTTTGCGACCTGAATTTTATGTTTTACGGACAAGGGCGCTGAATGTTTCAAATACACGAAAGTATTTGCCGGGTTTGGGTAGATTTCCACACTTTGTTCCTGCAGATATGTTATCGCCGGCAGGCTTTCCGCTTCATTTCCTTCGTTGTCGTCCAGGATATTGGACATGGTTGTCAGCAGCTTTGAATTGGAGTAGAACGAGCAATTTGCCCGTACCCGCCAGTGGTAGGCGGTTGAAGGCTGTAGTCCGCTGATAGACACCGAAGTGCTTGGCACCGTGCCTAAGTTGTAGTAATAGGTAGAATTGGCATGCTTCAATTGCAAGGTATAGCTCGTAGCCCCCGGCACTGCTCCCCAGGAAATGGAGGCTGTTGTGCTACTTACCTGGTTGTTGGACAAATTGACGGGCGCAATACACGCGCCGCCACCGCCATTGGCCGTTACAAAACTCATGATCGACCCATAATCGGAACAATTGGCTTTTACCTTCCAGTTATAGGTGACGCCGCTGCTCAATCCGCTCAAACTGTAAGCCGTGTTGCTGGTGCTGCCTGCAGTCAGCCAGGTACTGGAGCCGGAGGTTTTGTATTGCACCGTATAGCCGCCCGCGCCCGCGACACCTGCCCAGGAAAGATTGGCCGAGGTTGTGCCGATATTGGAGGTTAGCGCATTGCCGGGTGGATTGCATGAACCGCCACCGCCGCCACCGCTAACAGTAGAAAAAGTAGCCGGTGCCGCGAATCCTGAACAATCGGTTTTCACCTGCCAGCTGTAGGCCGTGCTGGCAGCCAAATTCCCGAGGTTGTACACCGTAGCCGTCGTCGTCCCGGCAGTCAGCCAGCTGCTGGAACTTGTGATCTTGTATTGCACGGTATAAGTGGTACCGCCTGCCACGGGGATCCAGACAAGGCTGGCGGAATTTGCCGTTATGTTGTTTGTGTTCAAGCCCGTTGGCGCAGCGCCTGATGGTGTCAAGCAACTCGCATTCAGCACTTTATCCCTGATTTTTGCGCCTGGAACCGGCCCGAATCCGTTGTTAAAATTGATGCCTGTACCTGTCAGGTGGCAGTAGCTCATAATCGTGCCGCCGTTCACCGGCGCAGGTCCGGGCGCACAGCTTCCTTCCGGACTGACGCAATTGTCGAGCGCGCCGTTTGGCCAGCTGCAGGATTGGGTGTGGTAGGAGCCCAAATTATGGCCCAGTTCGTGGGTCAGTACCTCGACAGACCAGGAATAAGTGGGTACATTCTGATAACTGGCATTGATGCAGCTGACCCCAAAAGCATATTGTTTGAAACAAATGACGTCTACGTAAGCGATGCCGCCGCCCAGGCTCCGGGTGCTCAGGAAATGGGCCAGTTGGCCGTTGAAGTTTGTGCCGACGGTCTGCCGGAACGCATTGAGCAGGTTTCCAATATTCGTTTGCCCGGTATAGTTGTCGGGCGAGGTCCACACATAAATTTGTGAAATGGCCACACCGACATTTTCATTGGCATACAAAGTGGCGACCTGGTTAAACAGGCTTGTCACATAATTCGTCACCCCGGCCACCGTGTAGCCCTTGTCCACGTAAAGCTTGTAATCACATTCAAAGTAGATGTTGACGGTTTTGCAGCCTACGCCCCGGTCGCCCGCGCTGATTTCATTGTCCAAATCGCCCTGCAGCGAATGTTCATCAGAGAGGCAACTGTTTGGCGATGAGGCCTTTAAGTCTTTGGTGTTGTAAAAGATGTAATTGCCTGAGTCATCGTCCAACAGCCCTAGCTGCCGGGTGCCCTCAGCATCGGCGACCATTCCCGACAAGCCGGTACTGGTAAAGCTCAAGGCAACAATGGATGCTTCATTTCCACGGATGATGCCTCGGTAATGTGCCGATTTGTGATAAGGCATGTTTTCCTGGGCTGATTCGCCTTTCGTGCCGAGCGAAAATTCTGGCGCAAGAATTTCGACCTTTGCCAATTCCAGGGCCAACACAGCGCCATCACGCTGTGGAATGAAAAAGGTCATGGTAGCGGGGGCCTGGTGCAACAAATTGTCGAGAGCATCTTCGTCTGCGCCTAAAATGGTTGCATTTGATACCGCCCCTTCAAGTTCGGAACGGTCGGCAGTGAGGGTAAGCATTTGTACCGGACTGAAGTCGGATACGTTCCGGTAGGCGTTCAGCCAAGCGGCTACCGGGTGTTGGGTTTGGGAAAAAAGAGATGCGGGGAGCAAAAAGCTCAAAACCAGCAAAAGGGATGTGAAGGATCGGGAAGTGATTAAAAAACGTTGTTGCATTAAATTAGAAATTGAAAAGTGAAGAAATCGATTAAAGGTTAATAGGGTTACAGCCTCGGCCATAACCACTCATCATAAATTTTCATGTCAATGAACTTAAATTCAAACCTGCGAGAAACTTTGCCTGAACCGCTGGAACTGGCCTCGCGCGGCTTTTTTTATGGCGATGGCCTCTTTGAAACCATACGGGTTTTTCGGGGCCGCGTTCCGTTCATGCACCTGCATTGGGCGCGGCTGGAAACGGGATTAAAGGTGCTTGGCTTTGAGGTTCCAGCTTTTTGGTCTGCAGTTTTTTTTGAAGCAGAAATCCTGCGGACGGTTGAGCGCAATGCCCGGGTACGGCTCATTGTCTGGCGTTCCCCGGGGGGCTTCTGGGGGCCGACAGACAACAGTCCCAATTTTTTGATAACAGCAGCAGCGCTGGAATCGGATGTTTTCGTTTGGCAGGAGGCGGGCCTTCATGTCCGGCAATGCGCGGGCGTACAATTGCCCCTTGATGCACTATCCGGGTTGAAAACCCTGGGCGGCACGCGGTATGTTGCCGCGGCCCTGGAGGCCCGCCGTTTAGGGGCAGACGAGGTGATTATAACAAATGCGCGTGGGCATGTATGCGAGGCGGGCAGTAGCAATCTTTTTTGGATAAAAGGTGGCACTGTCTTTTCGCCGCCGCAAAGTTCTGGACAAGTAAGCGGTACATTTCAAAGAATATTGTCCCGGGTATTGGAGCATGAAGGCATCTCCATTGAGGAAAAAGCCTGTACATTCGCCGACCTTTTTGAGGCTGAAGAGGTGTTTTTAACCAATGCCATACAGGGTATCCGTTGGGTGCGGTTTTTAGAGGGAAAGGAGTTGACTTGTGAAAATAGTATATATTTTAACAAATTAACGGTCAAATACTTAGAGAGCATTTTGGGTTAAAAAAACTAAAAATACGCTCCCCTCCTTTTTGCTTTTTCGGCGTGTAAAAACAGCCAAAAAAAATTTTTAAGGAGCACAAAATTTAACATATCACGCCATGTCATCGCGCTATCCCGCAGCTGTCGGGTTTATATTTGTCACCTTGCTCATCGACGTTATCGGTTTTGGGATCATCATTCCGGTGATCCCAAAACTCATTATGGGGCTGACCGGAAAAGACCTCAGCCATGCTGCCCAGGTAGGCGGCTGGTTGATGTTTTCCTATGCCATCATGCAATTTGTGTGCGCACCCATTTTGGGCGCCTTGAGCGACCAGTACGGACGGCGGCCCATTTTGCTCGGCTCTTTGTTTGGCTTTGGCATCGACTACCTTTTTTCCGCCTTTGCGCCTACCATCGGGTGGCTGTTTGTGGGCAGGATGCTGGCAGGTGTGCTGGGCAGCAGCTTCACGACGGCGTCTGCCTACATCGCAGATATTAGTACACCGGAAAAACGGGCACAGAATTTCGGCCTGGTTGGCGCGGCTTTTGGCCTGGGGTTTATCATCGGACCGGCATTGGGTGGTTTTTTGGGCACTTTCGGCCCACGTACTCCGTTTATTGCAGCGGCAGTGCTGGCCTTGCTCAACTGGCTCTACGGCCTCTTCATTTTGCCCGAATCCCTGCCCCTTCAGCACCGCCGAAAATTTGATTGGCGTCGTGCCAACCCCATCGGAACGCTGGCGCAATTGCGGAAATACCCCATCATCAGCGGCCTGTTGGTATCGCTCGTGCTAACCTACATTTCTGCCTGGGCTGTTCAAGGTGGTTGGTCGTATTACACCATGGAGAAGTTTCATTGGGATGAAAGGGCGGTCGGGATTTCCCTGAGCGTGGTGGGCTTGATTACCGCCATCGTACAAGCAGGCCTGATACGGGTTATTATTCCCAAACTTGGACAGGAACGCGGCGTGTATGTTGGCCTAAGCCTGTATTGCCTTGGCTTCCTGCTTTTTACATTTGCTACCGAGGGTTGGATGATGTACGCCGCGTTGATCCCTTATTGCCTCGGCGGTATTGCCGGACCATCCTTGCAGGGGATTATTTCAACCCAGGTATCGCCC
>CAYVPM010000317.1:0-4861 GCA_964453475.1 uncultured Saprospiraceae bacterium
GCTTCTGCCACCCCTTGCGCGCGCATGGCCCTCCATTTGTAGTGGTCGCCGTAGAGCCAGACCTGGGTGAGGTTGTCGAAGCGCTGGTCTTCGGCGATTTGCTGGGGCGACAGGTGGTTGTGGTAATCAATGATGGGCATAGGCGCGGCGAACTCGTGATAGAGCTGCTGCGCTGCCCGCGTATGAAGCAAAAAGTCTTTGTCGAGGAATGTTTTCATTCATTAAGGTGATTGGTTTCATGTTTCAAATGAAATTCCTGTAAAACTGTTCTGGCGCCTTTCTGTATGATATCCTCCACGTATCTGGCAACCAGGGTGGCAAAACCAGGCAACAGCGTGAGGTCTTGCCCCCAAAGCGCTGTGTCTGACAATATTTCGAATGTCAGCGCCGCAACTGCCCTGTGCTCCCATTTTTCGATAAAATAAGCTGCCCGATCGTCCTGGATGGTATAAGTTGGTTTGTTGTAAAAACACAAAAATGCGGCAAACCCCAATGCAAAACACTGCGGCGGCTGCGCTTTTTTTCGGTAGTATTCCAGCAGTACAGGGATGTTGCGCATCCGCATTTTGGTGGAATATTGCACCGTGATGCTCATCCACCGGTGCTCAACGTTGGGGTTTCGGAAGCGTTCCAGAACCTGATTGCCAAATTTCTGGGCATCGCCTTCCGGAAGCTGGTAGGGGATCCCGAGCCGGATCTCTTCTAGCATCAAGGTTTTTATAAAGAATTCCATCGCAGGGTTCGCCATCGCCTCGCAGACAGTTTCAAAGCCTGCTAGAAAAGCCAGCCCGCAACTGAGGGTATGGGTACCGTTGAGCAGACGTAGTTTGCGCTCCCGAAACCGTTCAATGTCCTGGGCCACAATCACCGCATCAGGACTTGCTTTTTGAAATGAAAGCACTGAGGCTATGTGCGCGTCGCCCTGAATCGCCCAAAGGCTGTATGGCTCCGCGACGGTCAGCAATTGGTCGCGGTAGCCAAGCCCGGCCTCCAAAGCCGCCGCTTTTTCTGGGGAAGGGCGACCGGGCACAATCCTGTCGACCAGCGAGTTGCAGCAATGACAAGCATTTTCCAGCCATTCGATGAAGGCTTGCCCCAGTTTGTTCCAATGCGCCAGTTCCAATAAAATGGATTTCAGTTTGGCGCCGTTATCCCTTATCAGCTCGGTGGGCACGATGACCAGGCCTTTGGAGGGGTCGCCATGAAAAGCTTGAAAACGGGCGTACAAAAAAGCCAAAAGTTTCCCGGGAAATGATTTTGGGACGCCAGTCAGTATGTCTTCGCAGACCAGTTGGATGCCCACCTCTGTCGTGTTGGAAATCACGATTTTTAGTTCGGGGTTGGCGGCACAGTCCAGCACTTCCTGCCATTGGCTGATGGCGGAAAGCACCCTGCTGATGGCCGTTGAAATGATGTTCTGCTCAACCGGACCCCCATTTTCAAGGCCCCGGATGCAGAGGGTGTACAGGTTGTCCTGTTTTTCGAAAACCGACACATCGCCCGCGTCTGTGGATTTTACCACCACCACCCGGCCGTTAAAAATGCCCTGGCGGTTGGCTTTGTCAATGAAGTAATCGGGTAGGCCGCGCAGCAGGACGCCGGTACCGAACTGCAGCACTTTTTCAGGTAATTCCAGCAGGGCGGTTGCTGCGGGGCCGGATAAATGTAGCCTCGATAGCTGGTTCATATTATTGCCGCTGTTTGACCAATTTGCCTTTCACTTTCCCATTAACGGTAAAAAAATAAATGCCTTCGGGCAGGTTTTGGATGTTTACAGTGGTCTTGTTCATGGCTGCTTCCCCCTCAATCATTACAGTTCCAGTGAGGCTCGTTATGCTGAATTGGTACTTTTCTGAAAAAAACGGACAACTGATCGTGACCGTTTCAGCTGCCGGATTGGGGAAAAGGACATATTGCATGGATGGAGTGGGTTCCACAACCGGCGATGCACCGCACTCCAGTGAGCAGTTCTGTTGGGCTACTACTCCGTTTCCAGTAGAAAGTAAATTTTGGAAAGCCTCTCCTGCTTCGCATTTGTTTTTTAAATAAAAATCCAGCCAGGGCAGGAGGTAATCAATCACCAACGCCTGCTGCGCGGATGCGGCAATGGCTGCTTGTGGAGAACATGTGCCCTGGCCAAGCGAACAAAGCAGATTGGAAGATGCAAACTGACAGTGGTCGCCTCCGGTGATGCTGACGTAGGATTTGCAGCCCGATGCAAGCGCCTGGTACATGGGCAACTGATGGGCTGGCGGTGGGGTCACACAATCACTGGCGCCTGCAAAAACCAGGGAAGGCCGGGCAATGGATTCCGCTGCTGTGACAGATGATGGATTGGTGATGGCTGCTGCGACCGTTGCCATGGCTGTAATAGTGCTGTCAGCGTTCATGGCCAGAAATGCGGCTCCTCCGCCCATGGAGTGCCCCATCACGGCGTTCTGTGCAGCCACCGCCCCAAAAAAGGGCGAAGCAGGAACATTGCTTTCGCTTTTCAGGGCGTTGCATAAAAATGCCAGGTCTTTGCCGAAATTCAAATGGGATGGGGAGAACGACGATTCGGTAGTCGGAAATACCATAATATACCCCTGGGGAACCAGCGTAAGCCAGTAAATATCGTATGCCGACCAAACCATCACAAAACCGTGGCCAAACGCAAGCACGGGGAACATACCATTGGCGATGGGAACGTTCTCGCCCCCAACGTTGGCGGGGTAATAGATCTCGCAGGTTATTGGCCTATTTGATCTGGAGGCATCTGTAAATGTTTTTTGGGTATGCCCTACTTGATAGGTCTGGGCAGGTATTGCCTTGGAAAAAAAGAGGAGAAGGATAAAAAGTGTGACATTTTTCATGGTACTAGGTTTTGGTTCCAGCCGCGCTTGGTCTTTCAAACTTACATAGAATAATCGGAGCCAAGGTAAAGCTGTACTCAAAAAGTTAGGAGCTTAAAAACGTAGCAGTCAAAACGCGCCCAGTCTCCTCCTCCCCAAAAACCGATTGCGCGAACCCAACATCTTCGGTCGGGCCCGCGCAATCGGCATTAAAAATCAAAATAGCGGATGTATTGCATTTTGGGGCTTCATTTCCTAAAATATAGACAGGAAATCAAAAAGCCCCATTTTTTTTTGATGCAATACTTCAAATCCTAGAACCGCACGCTCAAGTTGGCCGCCAGGGTAGTACCCAACTGGCTGAACTGCGACCCGTCATACGTAACGATCGAGTAGCGCTGGTTGAACGTGATTGCGTTGGAATTGGCTTTCACCTGCGCTGGATCGGCCAATACGGCTTCGCCTGCAGCGTTCAACGCCTTCAACTCCCATTTTGGCAGGATGTTGAAAATGTTGTTCACGTTGATGCCCAGGTTAATCGTCTTCGACAACTGGAAGTTCAGCGCCAAGTCTGTTACAAAGGCTGGCGTGAATACCGTTTTCAGGTTCTGGTTCAAACCGGCCTGGCGGAAGGTAGTAGTGCCGAACAGCGTGTTGTTCAAGCTGATACCGATTTTGTTCAGGTTGTAATCGATGCCTAAAATGGCCTTGTATGCCGGGCGAGAAGAGAACAACAGTGCATCTTGTGTGAAATCAAATACACTTTTGCCGGCTGACTCGATGATGCGCGGGTTGATCACGTTGCCGTTTGGCTTGGTGATGTCGCCTGCTTCGTAGTCGCTTTGGCTTTTTGCACCTTCCAGGCTGTTGTTCAGCACGTAGTTGCCTGCGAGGTTGAAACCTAATTTTCCAGCGCCGACCATCATGTTGCGGTAGCTGGCTACGAAGTCGATACCGCTGGTGCGGGTGTTGATACCGTTGGTCCAGAAGCTGGCAGCCACGATGCCATTGTCGGCCAATAAGATATCAAGTGCGTTGGTCGGGTCGCCCGTCGGGGTGATTTCCGAACCAAGGATGATGCGGTTGTCAACTGCGATGTTGTAGTAGTCGAGTGTGATGTTGAAATTGTTGGAAGGCTTAAGTCCCAAACCAACTGTGAAGTTGGTTGATTCTTCTGCTTTCAGCTGCTCAACGCCCAGCAATTTTGCTTGTGGGCTGTTGTTGTTGAAAATGCCTTTGGTTTGGATGCCTTGTCCAGGAACGAAGCTCTGCTGCGCGATTTGCAGGTAAATCTGGTGCAATTGCGGGGCGCGGAAGCCTGTTGAGTAGGAAGCGCGGATGGTCATTTTGTCATCCATCAACTTGTAGCGCGAACTTACCTTGTACACAAAAGTGTTTCCAAAATCGCTGTATCGCTCGGCGCGTACAGTTGCATCCAAAAGGAAATCGCTGGTGATGTCATACGACAGTCCGAGGTAGCCACCGAAATTGTAACGGGTGTTCTCAGAGGCATTGTCGGGCCGGGTGCCGGGGAATGAGTCGGCGCCAGTGCCGACAAAGGAAGCCGTATCGCCTTCAATGATGGTATAGCGCTCTTGACGGAACTCCGTACCGATAGAGAAGTTGAGGTTATCAATCAGCATTTTGGATACGTCAATGTTGCCCACATTGTGTTTGAAGGCATAACCGCCTGGTTTGAATGACAGCGGGGTGTTCAATCCCAGGCTGCGGTTGCGTGAATTGTTCACGGAGTACAGCTGTTGGTTGCTACCTGTCGTGAAGCTCACGTCGGTGTTCCAGCCGCCACGCACTGAGCGTACGCCTACGGTTCCGTTATAGTCAGTCAGGTCGCCGTCGAAGGTAGGGCCATAACCTTCATAAGGTTGGCCGGCGGCTGCAGCGAGCACAGCGTAAGGGTTGTCGGTTGGGCCACGCCAGTAAGGGGTACGGAAGTTGGCGAAGCTGTTCACTTTTTTATACACATAGGCAAAGTTGCCGTAAAGCTCCGTGTTGTCGTTCACGGGTATGCC
>CAYVPM010000318.1:0-4853 GCA_964453475.1 uncultured Saprospiraceae bacterium
ACCGCAAAAAAATGCCGGAAAAGGCGCTTGACACCCTGCACTATGGCGAAGAAAACGGTTCCAATAACCCAAAAACAACCCAAAACGAGCGCGGAAGCCCCTGCGCCTCCCCGTAATGCCGAAGCCGGCAGCAACTGGATATTGCTGGCCGTGCTGGCATTTGCCGCCTTTCTCTACTGGCCTTCGCTCCAAAACGGGTTTACGAACTGGGACGATGACGTGTACGTGACCGCCAACGAGCACCTCAGTTTTAATGCTCAAAACCTCAAAGTACTTGCCACCAAACAAGTAGCGGGCAACTTTCACCCCCTGACGATGTGGTCATTGTCCTGGGACCGGGGCAACGCCCCCGCGCCCGACCCAAAGCCATTTCACCGCAGCAATCTGTTCCTGCATTTATTAAACACAGCCCTGGTATTTTGGCTGGTACGGCGCTTGCGGTTCGGGGCGATGGTGGCAGGACTGAGCGCCATGTTTTTTGCCATTCATCCCATGCACGTAGAATCCGTGGCCTGGGTATCGGGGCGCAAAGACCTGTTGTTCGCTGCGTTTTTTCTGGCAGGGCTGATCGCGTTCACCTACAATGAGCATCGCAAGAACCTCGGGCTTTGGCTCTTGACGTTTGTATTCTTTTTGCTGTCTTGCCTGTCCAAACCCGCAGCCATTGTATTCCCCTTGGCCTTGTGGCTGGTGCATTGGTATTTGGCACCGGAAAGCGCCCAAAAAGGCAAGCACGTTTTGTACCTGATCCCATTTCTGGCGCTCTCGGCCGTTTTTTCCTACATCACCCTGGTCTACCAGCAGGATATCGGCGCTGTGGACGAACAATATGGGCTTTTTAAGCGCAGCCTTTTCGCCGGCGCCGCTTTTATATCCTATCTCTGGAAATTCGGGATACCCATGGATTTGTCGGCCTTTCATCCAGCGCCCCTGGCGCATGAGCCGCTCGGATGGTCATACTACGCCGCAGCTTTGCTTTCTGTGGGCGTAGTGGCGTTTATGGTGTACGCTTATTCCCGGTATCGGCTGTTGTTTTTCGCGCTTGCTTTTTATTTGATCAATGTTGTTTTGGTGCTGGGCTTTATCAAGGTCGGTTCGGCGCTGACGGCGGAGCGCTACACTTATATAAGCTACACTGGCTTGTTTGTGTTGATCGCTTGGGCATCGCAGCAATTATCCGAAAAAAAGAACCTTGCCGCTATGGCAGGATGGGCATTCCTGACCGCAATAAGCGCCTATTGGGCTTTTTCCACATACCGGCAAATTCCCGTCTGGCGCGATTCGGAAACGCTGTGGACACAAATTGTATCACAGTACCCGACCGAAAAATGCTATTCGTACAGGGGCTATCACCGGTACCTTGCACAACAATGGGACAAGGCGCTGCAGGATTTCGACAAGGCTTATGCCCTGAACCCCAGGAATGAAACGACGGTGCACATCCGCGCGATTTGCCTGGAAAAGTCAGGAAAAACAGCTGAAGCCCTCAAAACTTACTCGGAGTACACGCAAAATTTCCCGCCCAAAGCCGATGTGTTCTTCCAGCATGCCGCCCTGCTCAACGGGCTGAAACGGACTGCCGAGGCAATCGTCCAATATGAAAAAGGTCTGGCCTTGAATCCACAGAACATCGACGGCTGGACCAACCTGGCCACCGCCTATTTTGCTGAAAAGCAACCTGAAAAAGCCGAGGAGGCCTGCACCAAAGCGCTGGAATTGGATCCCAAGTTCCTCATCGCGCGCAACAACCGCGGGGCGCTTCGCCTGAGCATGGGGAAATACAAAGAAGCTGTTGAAGATTTTGACACATCATTGGCGATTAAGCCGGATCAGCCGCAGAGCCAGGCGTATCGGAAAATATGCCTGGAAAAATTAAAATAATGCCGCAATGGGTGGGAATGGGCGATAGGATAGGGTAGTACTACCCCTTTTTCTCCCGCACGTAAATCTCCTGATCCTTGTATTTCGAGGGGCATTTCAACAACATTTCAGAAGCGGCAAAGACATCGCCTTTCATCTCGCCCGTAAGCACGATGGATTCTGAGCGCTCAAAATCCTGTGGCTTGGCAGCGTGCAACTCCACCTGACGCACTTCACCAGCTTCGTCGCGCAGCCAAAAGGTTAAGAAGTCGGCGTTTTTTTCCGGATCATAGTCCACCGGGCGGTCTTTCACCAGTTGCCCGACCAGCTTTACCCGGTCGCCGCTCTGTGAAGCCTGGGCGAAATTGGCATACGTGGTTACGTCTTTGCTGGCGGAAATCAAAAAGCCGATGGCAACGGCGATGATGGCAATGGCAAGGATATGTGCTTTTTTCATGGGAAATAAAAAAGTTCAGTAGTACAAACAAAGAACGTTTGGGCAATACCTATTGTTTGCCCCAAACCTTATGGCTGCAAAATTAAGCCCAAAAAAACTAAAAACGCCAGCCTTTGGCCAGCGTTCTTGATTTTTTTTCCGTCCACTGGCTACCCTCCTTCGCTAAAGCTACGGCGGGTAAACCGTCCACCGTCAATCCGGTTTCTTCCCGCCCTTCAAAAATCCTTGGACCGATTTCAGTGTATCCCATTGGTCGTTGGCAGCCAGGTTGGCCTGGGAGGGCCAGGTGCCTGGGTCGTGCATGGCCAATTGTGGGCCTGCCGTTGCGAGTATTTCTTTCAGGCGCTCCACTTCTGTATCGGCCAGTTGATTGTAGTTGGAAATATCGTATTGGTTGAGCAGCATCTGAATTTTCGGGCCGATACCTTCTATGACGGTGAGGTCGTCGACAGCGGCAACGGCAGCGCCGGCGGCAGATTTTCCATCGGATTTATCGCTTTCGCCTTTTTTGGCGGGCGCTTTTTTCTTTTGGCTGGGTGTGTCGGTTATCGCTACCGGTTCAATGACCATGGGTGCAGGGGTGTTTTCAGCCAATGGCGCGGCAGCTGGCTCTTTGGTTTCAAGGGCCTCGTAAACAGGAGCATCCAGGCCTTCGGATTTCAGTTCCTTTACATTTTCAATAACTTCCAATGGGATGTCGTCGGCGATCGGTGTTTCGGGCGTCAGGTTGAGGCCAAGTTCGGTGTCGAGTTGGCGGTTTTCTACCTGCAGGTCGGCCAGTTGGCTTTCCAGCGATTTTATATAGTCGCGCAACTTGCTGTTCTCGCTGTTGAGCAGGATGGATTCGTTGCTCAAGCTGTTGCTTTCGGTCTCCACGGTAGCCAGCCTTGTCTTGAGGGCGGCCAATTCGCTGCGCAAGGCATCTGCGGTGACGTTCAGGCTCTGTGTTTCCAGTGTCATCCTGTCAATTTGCTGCTTGTACTTAGCCCAAAGTGCCCAACCCAGCCAAAGCCCGATCAGGAAAGCCCCGAGCAGCATGATAATGATTTCAAAGGTGTGCTGGCTGAAAGTGCCGGTACCTGGTGCGAGGGTTACGTTTTGTTCAAACATCTTATTCTTTGTTCGTTGCTTGCCTGCCGTATTCTAGGTGCAGGCGGGTTTGGTGTTTGTTAAAATTCAATCAAATGGCGATTCGATCTTGCCAATTTATTTCCCTACCCTGATCTCTGCCCGGCGATTCAAATAGCGTCCATACGCGTTGTCATTGGTGGCTACGGGTTTTTTTTCTCCATAAGACTTGCATATTATCTGGGATTTCGGCACACCTTTTTTGACGAGGATGTCGCGAATTCCCTTGGCGCGTTGGGTGCCGTAATAGTAATTGACATTCGATTCGCCGACAAAATCAGTATGCCCGGTGATGTACACTTTTTCACCGGAGGCAATCAGCTGCTGGGCTAAACCGTTAAGGTAGCTGTCTATGGCAGCATTGTCTTCTTTACGGGTAGATTGGTAAGGAAAATGAATAACCATGCGGTCTTGCACGGTTTCCATTTGCACGTTGTCCATGTTTTCAGGAGTAACAGGCTTGGCAGAAACCGTATTGGAACTGGTATTGTCCGGCGGGTTGTTGCCACCGCCTGCTATCGGTTGGATCTCCGGGTTTCCGGGTACTGCCGAAGCTGGCTGCTCAGGGGTTTGAATCACCTCTTCAATGACAGGGCGTTCTACGCAGGCGCCTTTGATGCCGCAAACGTACCATCGGGCGCACACAAAACACCAGAGTGCAAAGGCGGCGAGGATTAAGGGTTTTGAGTTCATAAACAGAAATATTGAACCATTTCAAAATTGGGCGAAACGCAAACACAGTTTGTTTTCAACTGCAATGTTCGGTACTGATTTTCAGCTTTTTATAAAAAAACGAAAAAAAAGCGTTATTTGTACTTCATTTGCCTCTAAATTTTTTGAAAAGCTTGCCAAAAAACAGATTTTCGCCACCGAATTTTAAAACCAACCACCCTCCGTGCCATCCATAGTCAAAATTTCATCGGCTGATATCCGTCAAACAGATGCCAGCACCATCCTCCAAAACATCAGCCTCGATATTGGCGAAGGAGAGTTCACTTACCTGATCGGCAAAACCGGCAGTGGGAAATCCAGCCTGCTGAAAACCATTTACGCGGCACTGCCCCTTGAAACGGGTAGCGGTGAAGTGGCGGGCTTCAACCTGAAGGAGATAAACCGCAAGAACGTGCACCTGCTGCGCCGCAAACTCGGCATCGTGTTCCAGGATTTTAACCTGCTTACCGACCGGAATGTAGAGCAGAACCTGGTGTTCGTGCTGCGCGCTACGGGTTGGGACAACGAGGCGGACATACAAAACCGCGTCACCGAAGTGCTGGCCGAGGTGGGCTTGTCGGGCAAACGCCTTTCCATGCCTTTCGAGCTCTCAGGCGGCGAGCAGCAGCGCGTGGTCATCGCGCGCGCGCTATTGAACAAGCCGCCGCTCATTCTGGCCGACGAGCCCACGGGCAAC
>CAYVPM010000319.1:0-4847 GCA_964453475.1 uncultured Saprospiraceae bacterium
TGCGACGCGAAGATAGGCAGGCCCGGCGATGTCGAGGTGCAACCAGGGAAACTTGGCAAAATGTTCCAGGAATTTGCCGGCAGTGATCATGCCGGCATTGCTGGAGCCCATATTTTTCAGGTCTGCGATATGGCTTTTGATGTCGTCGCCAAATTCTTTCCAAAGGGGAAGCTCTACCAGGCGTTCATAGGTGGCAAATCCGCTGGCTTCCAGTTGTGATTTGATATTTTCTGGCGCTGTGCCCATGTAGCAGATCACCTGGGTACCCAGCGCGCGCACTGCGGAACCGGTCAGTGTGGCCAGGTCGAGTACGATTTCGGGGTCGTATTTTTTGGCAAAAAGCAGGGCATCGGCGAGTATCAGGCGGCCTTCTGCATCGGTGTTGACAACCTCCACAGTCGTCCCGGAGGCCATGGTGATGATGTCGCCAGGCGCCAGGGCGTTTTCGCCTATCTTGTTGTCGGTGACGGGGATGAGGCCGATGATGTGCAGGGGAAGCCTGGTTTTTGCCGCTGCCGCCATGAGGCCTACTACCGAAGCGCCGCCTGCCATGTCGCATTTCATGTAGTCCATGCCTTCACTGGGCTTGAGGCTGAGGCCGCCAGTGTCGTACACCACGCCTTTGCCGATGAGTACCAGCGGTTTTGTGTTCTGTGCGCCTTCCGGGTTCCATTCCAGGATGCAAAATTGGGGCGGGACACTGCTCGCCCGGTTGACGGCCAGCAATCCGCCCATTTTCAGGGCTTCAATCTTCTCTTTCCCTAAAACTTCCACCGAAAAGCCATATTCGGCTCCGGCAGCTTTTACGGCATCGGCCAGTTGGAGGGCGTTGAAGTGGGAAAGTGGCTCGTTCACCAAATCGCGGGCGAGAAAAACAGCTTCGAGCAAGGCGTTGGCTTCTGCTATGGTTTCTGTGGGCAAAGCAGTGCCTTCAATGCGGATTTCACGCAGGGCCTTTTCTTTTTTGGCGGGTTCCGAAAAATACTTCAGGAACTGATAGCTGCCCAAACCAAGCCCTTCTGCAAAGGGAAGAGAGCGGTCTTGGGCGCAGAGGTTTCGCAAAGTCACTGAGTCTATCTTGTATTGCCGGAGCTCGCGCAGCAATTCGTTGCCCGCGATGCGCGCGTCTTCGGCAGCAATGGCGGGGTCGGGCTCGGGTTTCAGTACGCGTACAAAAATGGAGCCTTCGCTGCGGGGAAAAAAAAAGCTGCTTACTTCCTGGGCTGTAGCTTGTCGGAGAAACGCTGATTCATGGGGCGCAAGTGCTGCGTCTAAGGTGTCAAGCCTGTCTTTTTCGGCAAGAATGACAATGTTATCGGTGTTGCGCGCCGATGGCACGGCGGCTAGTTGAACTCGTTTCACTGAGCGAAGGGATGCTTATGTCAAAAAATATCCAAAATCCGGCGCGTTTTTGGGTAGTTTCAAAAAACCGGAAAGGAATTAAAGTTGCCGCAAAGGTAGTCGATAATTGGCTAATTTTCGCTGAAATAAGTACCAAGTTGATATTAGATTGAGTAATGGGCGCAGGATTTTGTGCTGTAGCAAGGCTGTTTTGAGGAGCAATGCGAGGGTATTGTAACGAAAAACAAACGCAGTTACAGTGCAAAAGCCAAAGTCCATAACTCAAACTAATATCGACTTGGTACTTATGCAGTTTGAAAGATGCTTTGGAAGCTTTTTGCTACCGCAGGATAAACTTCAACTGGAAAATGCAGCGCCAGGTTGTTTATAATTGTTAATCGGCTCAAGGTTCCAATACTTTGCCCTAAAGCTGCGTTAGCCTATTTTCATTCCTTCAACTGATTCATTAATCATGAACAAATCCGTTTTTCTGTTTCCCGCACTAGCGTTGGCCATTTGTTTTGCGGCCTGTAAAAAAGACCCAAGTCAAACCACCCTCCGCATCCGCCTCACCGATGGCCCCGGCGATTACCAGCAAGTCAATGTGGACATTCGGGAAGTCAGGGTAAAAACTGCCCAGGACACTTCCCAGTGGATACTGCTTCAAACCAATGCCGGCATTTACAACCTGCTCGATTTTCAAAACGGCATCGACACCCTGCTCGCTTTTGGTCCGGTGCCGCCCGTCGTGCTCAAAGAAGTCCGCTTTGTTTTGGGGCCCGACAACTCTATCATGAAAGACAGCATCATCTATCCGCTGGAAACGCCGAGCGCACAGGAATCGGGGCTCAAGGTCAAAATCGACAAGAGCCTTGGATTGGATATCAACACTTTTGTGCTCGATTTCGACGCGGAGGCATCGGTGCTGGTGCAGGGGAACGGGGTGTATAAATTGAAGCCGGTGATCAAGTTGAAGTAGCGCGTTGCCGCTCCCAGCCGTGCAACACCAACCATCCAAATCCCAGCGTATTCAAACTCCCGTGCCATATTTTCATGTTCGGGATATTGACCCATTCTGCAGGGAATTGGAACCGCAGGCCATAAATAGCCGCTAACGCCCCGCCTGTGAGCAGGCAGGCAGCTCCGGCCAACCAATACAGGCGGGCGGGGCTTGCGTAGTTTTTGTCAAAAGCCAGGCGCAGGTGCTGCCACACCACCAGTAGGGCAAGTGCCGCAAAACCGACTGCAGCAGCGCTCTCTATCCAGTTGGGATAACCCAGTTTCGACAGGGTGATGCCCAGGGCAACCAGCGGCATACCCGCCATTGTCCCAGCGGCCAATACCCGGTTGGCGACAGTTTTTTGATTTTCGAACAGGCGCCAAACCACAACGCTGAGTACAAAGCCCGCCACGTGAAAATGCGCGGCTGTCAGGGAAACAATCACGGGGTCAAAGCCGACAGGCTGAAACCCTGCGAGGAAACAAAGGGCCCAAAAAGCCCCCGTAGCCCAATACCCCAGGGCAAAAAGGGCAAGCCAATCCGTCGCGCGCCTGTGGGAGGCAAGGAATAATTCGCCGCCCTGAAGCAGCGTCAGCCATACGGCCAACAAAAAATAAGGCAACGCCAAAGCGTCGGTATAGCCAAGGCCGTGCGTGTCGAACAGGTACCCTGCACACAAGCCCGCCGCGCTGAGCCAGTACCAGCTTGGGTATGGTACATTCATCAGCCCCAAGCCTTTTGGTACGAGCACCAGCGCGGCGAACATGACCAGCATACATTCCCATTGGCTGTTGATGAAATCCAGGCCGGCTATCGGGAGTAGCAGCAGCCAGGTGCATACAGGCAGGAGGTTTTTCATGTTTTATCCGGTATTACTTAGGTCAATTTTTAACACATAGACACATAGAGACATAGTGCACATAGTTTTTTTCGCTTATTGGACTATAGATGCTCTATGTGGTTCAGGAGAAAAGAACCTTGTTTTGAATACTGCGCGTATAGAATTGCCTTCTTCGAAGTCAGTACGCAATATTCGGCTAGTCAGTTCGAGTAAATGGATGAAACCCGGCGCCAACCCATACCACCCCAGATGTGCAAATTCATCGCTCATCGCTCATCGCTAAAACCATCGCTGCCTTCGACTCCCGCACAAACTTCTTTTGGTACAGCCTCGCCAGGTGATAACCCAGGCGCGCCATCCAGTGCCTCGGCTTTGAAAACGCTTTCAGCACATAACGCACGCTCCCATCGGCCAGTTTTTCCACCATAAACAATTCCTCGCCACATTCGACGTGGCCGGGCAGGGTGCCGTAGGCGAAGCCGAATTGTTGTTCATTGTCAATGACATATACGATGCGGCAACTGTTGAGCCACCAAATTCCGAGCACCCTGGCAGCCATGGCCACCACTTCTCCCGGGCGGATGGGCAGTGGCTTCGGGGTCACATAAGCCCAGCCGCCGGGGAACATTTTCCATTGGCGAATGGCTTCTTTGGCAGCTTCCCAGACGGCTTCCCCTTGCCCTAGTTCCTGGGTGTTGAAATCGTTGTCGAAGCCGGGCAGGGGCGTGTCGCTGCGGGTATGTTCTACAGCAGGGTAGGAGAAAGGAAGCAGCCGCTGTTGATCGATGAAAGCCAGGGCTTGGCGTTCGTTGGGTTTGAGGATGCTGAGCATGGGGTTAGAACAGTTGTAGGGTGCTAAGAGTTTATTGGGTATTTGACCTACAGTTTTAGGCTGCCTTCCCAATGCTGAATAACTTCCTCGGATTGCTTGCCTCATGCATGTGCGTTCGCCTAGTTGAAAATCGGTGTTATAATTGTGTATGCAATTTTGATGAAACAAAAAAATGGCACAAAAAGCCTCGTGCGCGATCGTGCGTTCGCTTGGGGTTGGGGATAGGGCGCCTCTCTCAAGTGGTGAACCAACTTAGGGTGTGTCTGAAAAATACTCGCCGGGCAGAAAAGGCCTCTTTTGGAACCTGCCCGGCGAGGAAGGGCAGCCCTAGGGCAGCCTTTTTTGTTTGTAGCAAATTGAATTGAATTTGCTACAATTTTCAGAATATTACCCCGTATTTTATGTAAAATAATTCCATAAATGACTATCCGCATATTGTACCCAATCTCATAACCGCTTAAAAATCAACAAATTACAAAGGAGAACTATCAAAAATGCCACTTAATCCACCCGATGACAACAATCCGCTTGACCCAAATATCCACCATTTTGCCACTTACGAGAAATATTTATATGCTTTTAAGCGAATGTTAGTGGGCAGATACCTTTGGGGTGTAGATGAAGCAAGTCAATTCCATTCAGATAAACTAAAACAGTGCTGTGAAGATAGGTTGCTTACACAGGATGCTTTTATTAGGATATTCGGAAAAGAGCAACTTGGTTCTATTCCTGTTCCTGATTAGGCATATTCCTTTCTAACCAATCTTTATCTGCTATTTTAAGACCAATAGGGTGATATTGAGAAGTTAACCTTGTGACCAATAGTTTGTCGT
>CAYVPM010000320.1:0-4847 GCA_964453475.1 uncultured Saprospiraceae bacterium
GTCTGGTGGACATCACTGATGGGGTGGTGGAGGTGGTAAAACTGGAAAGATTGCGGGCCTTGCCCAATTGATGCGAATCAACCCTGCAATTGATTGGCGTCATTCATCAGGAATTATTTGAGGACGACCTTCGCTGGAAATTCGTCCTTAATTATGCCAGTTTACCAACACGTCGGTAAGATTCCACGCAAACGCCATACCCAATTCCGCAATCATGCCGGGCGCCTGTACCAGGAAGAGCTCGTCGGCACCCAAGGTTTCTCAGGGGTTTCTTCCCTGGTGTACCACTTACATCCGCCCACAATTGTCAAAGAAAAAGGAACACCTTATTCGGTGGAGCCACAGATCGCTATTGACAAAAACCTTTCGGCGCTCAGTTTCAAAGGCTTCGAGTTGCCTTACGCCAACGACTACCTGGAGAGCCGCAAAACCCTGTTTGTCAACAACGACCTGCACATTGGCCTGGCGGCGCCACACGAAAGCACCCGCGATTATTTTTTCAAAAATGCCGATGCCGATGAAATGATCTTCGTACACAAAGGACATGGCTGGGTGGAAACCATGTACGGCCAAATCCCTTTTGAATACGGCGATTACATTGTTATCCCACGCGGCACGATTTACAAAATCCATTTTCTGAGCACACAAAACCGCCTGTTGTACATCGAATCGTTCAGCCCGATTGAAATACCGAAGCGCTACAGGAATCAGTATGGCCAGATGCAGGAACATGCGCCATTTTGCGAGCGCGACATCAAACTACCCCAAAACCTGGAAACACATGACCAGCAGGGTGATTTTCTGGTAAAAATCAAAAAACAGGGCATGATTTACCCGTATGTGTACGCAACCCACCCTTTCGACCTGATAGGCTGGGATGGCAACCTTTATCCCTGGGCCACTTCCATCTTCGATTTTGAGCCTATCACCGGGCGTGTGCACTTGCCGCCGCCCATCCACCAACAATTTGAAGCGGAAGGATTTGTAGTCTGTTCTTTTGTACCGCGGCTCTACGACTATCACCCGCAATCCATTCCCGCGCCCTACCATCACAGCAACATTGACTCAGATGAAATTCTGTATTATGTGGATGGCGATTTTATGTCCCGGAACAATGTTCACAAAGGTCAGTTGACGCTGCATCCGGGCGGGTTGCCCCATGGGCCACACCCAGGAGCGATTGAGCGCAGCATCGGAAAAACGGCAACGGAAGAACTGGCGGTTATGATTGACCCATTCAGGCCTGTAAAAATCACACAAGAAGCGATGAAGCTGGAAGTGGAGGATTATTACAAATCATGGATGGAAGCGGGGGTAATGGTGTGAGGGTAAATTGGCAAGGGGCAAATTGGCAAGTAGGCAAATTGGCAAGGGGCAAAGTGCAAGTCGGTTGTGTATCAGGATTTGCTTGTCCCCTTGAGCTGCCAAGTTGAGGAACCCCCATTATCGAATTATCGAATTATCACATTATCGAATTACCATGTCAACTTTAACCAACATTCAAAACTACAACTACGGCCTGCAGAAGATATTCCCGGCAGCGGAGGATTTTTTGCCCTTGCTGGGCACCGATTACGTGGAGCTTTATGTGGGCAATGCCAAGCAGGCTGCTCATTTTTATAAAACAGCTTTTGGCTTTCAGTCGCTGGCATATTCGGGCCTGGAGACGGGGGGGCGTGACCACACTTCGTATGTGCTCGCACAAGGGAAAATCCGGCTGGTGCTTACCACGCCGTTAAGTTCCCATTCTCCTGTCGCAGAACATCTCAAACGCCACGGGGATGGGGTAAAAGTAATTGCTTTGTGGGTTGATGATGCCCGTGCCGCATTTCACGAAACCACACAGCGCGGCGCCACGCCTTATCTGGAGCCTGTGGTAGAAAGTGACGACAATGGGGAGGTGGTCAAATCCGGCATCCATACCTACGGCGACACCGTGCACCTTTTTGTGGAGCGGAAAAACTACAACGGCGTGTTTTTGCCCGGCTATGAGTCCTGGATTTCTGCTTACAACCCAGCGCCAACCGGCCTGAAGTACATCGACCACATGGTTGGGAACGTCGGCTGGCACCAGATGAATGTGTGGGCAAAGTTTTACAACGAAGTCATGGGCTTTGCCAATCTTGTTTCATTTGACGACAAGGACATTTCAACCGAGTATTCCGCCTTGATGTCGAAAGTGATGACCAATGGAAATGGCCGCATCAAATTCCCGATTAATGAGCCGGCGGAAGGAAGGAATAAGTCGCAAATAGAGGAGTTCCTCGATTTTTATGAAGGGCCGGGATGCCAGCACATCGCCGTGGCAACAGACGATATTGTGTTCACCGTCAGCGAAATGCGGCAACGCGGCGTGGAGTTTTTGCACGTGCCGGGCGCCTACTACGATACAGTGGCCGAACGCGTTGGAGCCATCGACGAAAACCTGGTCGCCCTCAAAAAACTGGGCATCATGGTAGACCGCGATGACGAGGGTTATTTGCTGCAAATTTTTACCAAACCAGTGGAAGACCGCCCGACGATGTTTTTTGAGATCATTCAGCGCAAAGGCGCCAAATCTTTCGGCAAGGGCAATTTTAAAGCCCTGTTTGAATCCATTGAAGCAGAACAGCGGCGGAGGGGAACTTTATGAGCGATGAATGATGAGAGATGAGCGATGAATGATGAGCGATGAATGATGAGAGATGAGTAGGCACAGCCATGTTTAATAAGTTGGAATTTGTTGTTGGCACTTGAATTTCAGGAGTTTTATGAAAAATTTTCTGACCTGGTTTCCGCGCATCACCGTTATTGCGTTTGCGCTGTTTATCTCGCTTTTTGCGGGTGATGCCTTCACTGAAGGAGGAATAACTTGGCGCCAACTCGGCGGTTTCTTCCTGCACTTGATACCTACCGCAATTACGCTTGTGCTTTTGTGGGTAGCTTGGAAGCACCGTATGGTAGGTGGCCTGCTTTTCGTGATTTGGGGGCTTGTATTTACCATCAATTTCGCCACCCATCGCAGCACGCCCTTGTTTTTGATGTTCTCCCTTCCGCTTCTGGCGTCCGGGTTTATGTTCATTTTTTCCCAGCTGTATGTGGGAAAAAGGTTCGAGTCTTGGTTGAGGCTTTGAATTAGTTGGCTTTGGGGTTCAATGACCCAAGTCTAATACTACCACTGAGTTAACCACGGCCTTGCCATGAACCGTTTACTGTCCACTGTCCATCTACCTTCGTTGAGGTTAAGTCCGTTAAACTGTCAATTATGGAAAAACTGCACGCATTTCAGCAATACATCGATGCTGAAGAAAAAATAGAGCCCAAAGACTGGATGCCTGATGAATACAGGGCACACAACATCCGGCAGATCAGCCAGCACGCCCACTCTGAAGTGATCGGCATGCAGCTGGAAGGCAATTGGATTACCCGCGCGCCAACGCTGCGAGCAAAGAAGATACTGCTGGCAGAAATCCAGGATGAAGGCGGCCATGGGCTGTACCTCTACAGCGCTGCTGAAACCTTGGGCATCAGCCGCGACGAGATGATCGCGCAGATGCACGAGGGCAAAGCCAAATATTCCAGTGTTTTCAACTATCCTACGCTCAACTGGGCCGACATCGGCGCCATCGGCTGGCTTGTCGACGGAGCAGCGGTAACCAACCAGCTTTCGCTGCGCCGCACTTCCTTTGGCCCTTATGCACGGGCGATGTTTCGGATATGCAACGAGGAGAGCTTCCACCAGCGCCAGGGTTATGAAATCATGCTTAAAATGGCAAAAGGCACAAAGGAGCAGCGCGACATGGCACAGGATGCTCTCTTTTGAGTACTTCAAGCACTTTTAATGTTCTAGTGGCAATCCACTCCTGCCTTTGGTACTGCCGATTCGAACAGCGTCAAATCCAGATGCAACCCACGTTGCAGCAATAACAGCCCTGCGATACCAAGCAAGACCGGCTGGGCATATTTGATTTTTTGTCTTACAGAAACATTGAAAGCGCGACCCAGCACACTAACTGCGAGCAACAACGGCAATGTTCCCATCCCGAAAACGGCCATAAATGCTCCGCTTTCCAACAACTCACCCGTCGCGATTGCTCCCGCCAATGCTGCATATACCATGCCACAGGGCAACAGGCCATTGAGCATGCCCATAGAAAAAGTCGCGCGCCCGGGGTGCGCCCGCATGAGGGCGCCTATCTGCGCCTGTACGTTTCGGGTAAATTTTCCAAAACCGGGCAAAGCCAGCACCACGCTTTCAAATCGCCAGGTCATGAACGCCATGCCGAGCATCAGTGCCCCGGCGGCGATCGACAGTGTTTTTTGGAATCCGGCCACGGCCATGCCCTTGCCGAGCAGGCCAAACATCAAACCAATGGCAATGTAAGTCAGGATGCGTCCGGAATGGTACACCGACATTTGCCGCAACACCTTCCACTTGTCGCTTGCCGAAAGGGGCAACGCCAGCACCAAAGGCCCGCACATGCCCACGCAGTGCAGGCTGCCGGCGAAACCGAGGATGAGGGCGGGGAGCAGGTTCATGTTTTGAAATTAAATCACAACCGCTGTTTCCCAAAAATACTTTTTCCCTCCTGCTTCCCATTCCATTTCCACGTGCCAGCGGCCGGAAGCCATTTTTTCGGTATTCAGCTGCATCGGTTCACCGTTTGAGATTTCCACGCTAAAATCATCTTTTACGGTGGCTGAACGGTAAAACTTGGTCGTGCCGGCGGCATTTTCCATCCCTTCCGGCAACTGGATATTCAAGGATTTTTCGGCAGGCATCACCCACACCTTTGGCGGCGCCAGCAATGCGCGGGCGTTTTGTTTGCGTTCCAGGCGCTCCTGGTAGTTCAGGTCGAGGGCGTAAT
>CAYVPM010000321.1:0-4844 GCA_964453475.1 uncultured Saprospiraceae bacterium
ACAAATGGAACTCCGCGGTGCAGACCTACGACGATCACTGGGTAGTGGAAATGGCCATCCCCTTCAAAACCCTGCGCTACACCGTCAACCCGGGACAAAATGCCTGGGAACTGCAATTTATCCGCGCCAAAGTGAAAGACTTCGAGGTGAGCAGCTGGGGCCCTGTGCCATTTCAATACAACTCCACCAGCCTGGCCTTTGCCGGCCGCCTTATTTGGGATATCCCACCGCCAAAGCCCGGCCCTAACATCAGCCTCATTCCCTACGCCATCGCCGGACATTCCCTCGATTATGTGCGCGACCCGAACACCCTGGATCTGAGCGAAAAAAAGCGCGACTGGACCGGAAACGTTGGCGGAGACGCCAAAATCGCCATCACATCCGGCCTAAACCTCGACCTGACCCTGAACCCCGATTTCAGTCAGGTGGAAGTGGACAGGCAAGTGGCCAACCTGAGCCGTTTCGAGTTGTTTTTCCCAGAAACCAGGCAGTTTTTTCTGGAAAATCGCGACCTGTTCGCCACTTTCGGCTTCCCCAATACCCGGCCCTTCTTCTCCCGCCGCATCGGGCTGGCCTTCAACCCCGTGAAAGGGCAGCTGGAAAAGGTGCCCATCCTCGCGGGCGCACGCCTGAGCGGAAAAGTCAACGACAACCTGCGCATCGGCGTGATGAACATGCAGACCCGGGAGCGGGAATGGGATGACAACGCGGCACTGCCTGGGGCAAATTTTACCGTCGCCACTGTGCAGCAAAAGCTGTTCAGCCGCAGCACCATCGGAGCAGTATTTGTCAACAAGCATAATCTGCTGGAAAAGCTGAACGAACAACAGCGTGAAGGTTGGCAGCCCTGGAACCGCGTGGTAGGCCTGGAATACAACCTCTATTCCAAAGACAACCGCTGGGAAGGCGAATGGTATTATCACCGGTCTTTGTCGCCCGACGCCGAAAAGCGCGGTTCCACACTGGCCAGTTTTCTGGGCTATCGCGATCGCCATTTCAACGCACGCTTTGGCTACAATCGCGTTGATTCCACCTACTCGGCGGAAGCAGGATTTGTGCCGAGGCCGGGGGTACAGAGCCTTTTTCCCGGCATCGGTTTCAATTTTTACCCGAAAAAAGGTTGGGCGGCACGGCATATCACGCAGTATAACCTCGGGTTGTATGGCGACCTGACCTACGGCCTCAACGGCCAGGAAACAGACCGGGATGTTTCCCTGCGCGCAGGCATCGGTTTTAAAGACCTGTCGTATGTCGGAGTTTCAGGCTACAACGAATACGTGTACCTTTTTTCCCCGTTCGACCCCACCAACTTGTACGCTGTCGGCACTGAGCCGCTGCCCGTGGGCGGCTACACCAATTGGGGTGTGCGGGCAGAGTACAATACCGGAACGACCAACAACTGGCAGGGGGAACTCAACGCCGCCGCGGGTAGTTTTTTCAAGGGCAACATAACCCGGATTGAAGGGCGACTGGCCTACCGTTTGCAGCCGGTCGGCATTTTTTCGGTATTGTTCAGCTACAACAGCATCCGTCAGCCGGCGCCGTTTTCATCGGCCAATATCTGGCTGATCGGACCGAGGGCGGAGCTGTCTTTTCGCCGCGACCTGTTTGCCAGCGCTTTTTTCCAGTACAATACCCAGGCCAACAATTTCAACATAAATGCCCGCATCCAATGGCGCTTTGCCCCGGTTTCGGACGTTTTTTTGGTGTACACCGACAATTCGTTTGCCGAAGCAATCCCGAATTCGCGGGTCAATTTTTTGACGCCGAAAAACAAGGCGATTGTGTTGAAGGTGGTGTATTGGTTGAATGTTTAGGATCACCATATCAGCTCTTCTTTCGCCAAATACCGCTGCACATAATCCTCAATCCCCGCCTCCAATCCATAAAAAGGCTGCTGGTAGCCTGCTGCGCGCAATTTGCGCATATCTGCTTCCGTGAAATACTGGTAGGTGTCGCGAATATCGGCAGGTGTGTCGATGAAGGAGATGTTGGGTTCCATGCCTAAGGCCTTGAAGGTACTGCTGGCCAGGTCGTAAAAAGTGCGCGCCTTGCCCGTGCCGAGGTTGTAGATGGCGTTGTCGGGCTTGTTTTCCAGGAAATACAGCAGCACATCCACCAAATCCTTCACATATATAAAGTCGCGGCTTTGCTCCCCGTCTTTGAAATCGGGGCGGTGGGAACGGAAAAGCTGCATGGCGCCCGTGGCTTTGATCTTGCGCGCCGTGTGCATGATGACCGAAGCCATACGTCCTTTGTGGTATTCGTTGGGGCCATACACATTGAAAAACTTGAATCCAGCCCAGCGCCCTCCCGCCTTCGCTGAAGCACCGTCAACCGTCAACCGTCCACCCGCCTTCGCTGAAGCTTCGGCGGGTAAACCGTCAACCGTTTCCAAAAGCCAAACGTCGAAGTCCTGTTTGCTTTGCCCGTATGGGTTGAGTGGTTTTAAGTTTGGGATCAGGGCATGATCGTCGGAGTAGCCCAATTCGCCGAGGCCGTAAGTAGCGGCGCTGCTGGCGTACAGGAAAGGGATGTCAAATCCGGCGCAGAGCATCCATAGCGCTTTGGAGTATTCCAGGTTCAGCTCGTCGAAAATGGCCACATTGGTTTCTGTGGTATCGGTGCGGGCGCCCAGGTGCAGCACCGCCTCCACATCATTGTAGTTGCGTTCCAGCCAGCGGACAAAGTTGCGGCGATCTACCTGGCTCCATAATTTCTTGCCTTCGAGGTTTCGGTTTTTATCTGGCCGACTGAAATCGTCCACGGCCAGTATATCGTTGTAGCCCGCTTCGTTAAGGCGCTGCACCATACATGAACCAATAAATCCTGCTGCTCCGGTAACTACTATCATAAGGGATTTGCTTTAATTGGGCGTTGCCCAAATTTGATGATTTTGCCCATGCAAGACAAGCGGTTGGCCAGTATTTAAGCCAATGAGGCAAAAGTAGCGTTAGGCTCGGTAACTTTGCCAATCGATTTGACAACTTTGACATTTCACCGTGCAACAAACCACGCCCCCCCCTCGTACTGGCAAAACATATTTCGCCTCCGATTTCCACCTCGGCGCTGATGCGCGGCTGAGCAGTGCGGAGCGCGAACGGCAGTTGCTGCGCTGGCTCGACATGGCGGCACAGGATGCCGCCGAGATTTACCTGGTGGGTGATTTGTTTGAGTTTTGGTTTGAATACAAAACCGTCATTCCAAAAGGTTTTAGCCGTTTAATGGGCAAACTGGCCGAACTGCGCGACGGCGGGCTTCCCATCCAGGCATTTACCGGCAACCACGATCTGTGGATGTTTGGCTACTTTGAACAGGAGTTTGGCATTCCGGTACACCGCAAGCCCATTCAGGTGGATATTCAGGGCAAATCCTTTTTCATCGGGCATGGCGACGGGCTGGGGCCCGGCGATATGGGCTACAAGCGCATGAAAAAGGTGTTTACCCACCCGGCCAGTCAATGGCTTTACAGCTGGTTTCACCCCGATTTTGGCACTCGGCTCGCCAATTTTTTCTCCCAAAAAAGCAGGGCGGCCACCCCGCCTGCCGAGCGCAACTGGCTGGGCGAAGACAAGGAATGGCTGTTACAGTACTGCCAGCGGAAAATCGAACTTGGCGTTGCACCCGACTATTTTGTATTCGGCCATCGGCACCTGCCCATCGATTGGCATCTGAAAAACGGGCGCAGCCGCTACATCAACCTTGGCGACTGGATGTGGCACTGCTCTTACGCGGTGTTTGACGGGAAGGATATGACGGTATGTTTTTTTGAAAACGCCGGCCAAACAACCTCAAACTGGATTTAAGAAGGCCTGAATTGTTGGCAAAACTTGCCTTTTATCCGTCGCCCAACCCCAAATATCCCCTATTTTGTCTATTGTTCCGGATGCCGCGGCGAAATTTCGTAATTTTGCGCCGTAAGCGGCGTTTAAGCTGTCCAATTTCCAAAACACCGCTTTTCACACACTGTAATTCAACAAAATTTTCTGTAGAACATGAATTTTAAAAAATTTGTCGCCATCATGGCGCTGTGCCTGCCTGTATTAATGCTGTCGGCGCAAAACAAAGCACCAGAAAGCTGGTTTACCCTCGACCCCACCAAAGACAACGTGAACGGAACCGGCGGTGACGAAGCCCTCAAACGCCTGAAAGAAAAAGGTAAAAAAGGCGAGATCGTTATCGTTGCAGTACTGGATTCCGGCGTAGAAGTAGACCACGAAGACCTTAAGGATGTGATGTGGGTAAACCCCAACGAAATCCCGGGCAACGGCAAAGACGACGACAACAACGGCTACATCGACGATATCCACGGCTGGAACTTCCTCGGTGGAAAAGACGGTCGCAGCATCGATCATGAAACCCTGGAGCTCACACGCGAGTATGTGCGCCTGAGCAAGCGTTTCAAAGGTACCGACCCGAAGATGTTGCACGGCGAGGCTAAAACAGAATACGCTTACTATCAAAAGGTAAAGGAAGACTTTGAATCACAGCGTGCCGAAGCCGAAAAGGATATGGAAGGCGCTATGGAGCAAATAAGGCCTATCGAAGACGCATTCACTACCGTAGAAAAAGCTTTGGGTAAAAAGGACGTCACCGCTGACGACCTGAAAGACCTCAAAACCGAAGGCAACGAAGAACTCACGGCAGCTGTCGGCATGCTGAAACGTGTAATGGCCAATGGCCTTACCGGACGCGGCGATCTGGAAAAATATAAAAAACAGCTTTCCGGTTCTTTGGATTACAACCTCAATCCCGATTACAACCCACGCGACATCGTAGGTGACGATCCATACGACCTGAGCAGCCGCTTCTACGGCAGCAACGACTACGAAGGCCCCGATGCC
>CAYVPM010000322.1:0-4843 GCA_964453475.1 uncultured Saprospiraceae bacterium
GTGACGCTGAGGGAAAACCCGCGGTTGTACACGCCGGCTTTTTTGGTAATGTCCGTGAAGGTGTTGTCGCCGTTGTTTTGGTAAAGGCGATTGGATTCAAAGGGAAATTGCGGATCCGTTAAGCGTTGGACGTTGCCATTGCCCGTGTCGCGCACGCGCACAGAGCTGACGTTGGCGTAGTCAACCGGGTGGTTGATGATGTAGCAATCGAGGTCGCCGTCGTTGTCGCAATCGAAGAAGTTGGCGGCGTTGGAGGGGGAGTTGTCGGCAAGGCCGTAGCTTTGGGCGCTTTCGCTAAAGGTGTTGTTTTTATTGTTGACAAACAGCAAGTTACGGCTGTCGTCATTGGGTTTCAGGGTGGTGCGGCACACATAAATATCCTGCCAGCCATCGGCATTGATGTCAACGATGGTAACGCCGGTTTTTTGGCCTTTGGGCACTTCAATGCCTGCGGATTGAGAAATGTCTTCGAATTTCAGGCCGCCTTTGTTCAGGTACAATTTGCAGGCGCCGATGGTGCTGGTAAAGTACAGGTCTTGCAACCCGTCGTTGTTTACGTCAAGGATGCCCACGCCGCCGCCGTTGTAGAGGTAGGCATCGGTCACGATGTTGAGCTCGTGGGTTTCAACTATCTTGTTGTTGAAGGTGATGCCCGATTCGGCGGCGCTCAGTTTTTGGAAAAGGGCATCGGCCGGGGCGCTGTGTTGTACAGGGTCGTAGGCCCTGTTCAGTTTGCCGGATTTGTCTTTGCCGCAGGCGGTGCAGAGAAGGCAAAAAATGATTGTGTGGAGTATGTATTTGTTATTTTGACGCATTGCTGTTGCTGTGTTTAACACGTAGATTTTAAATACATAGTTTTTTTTTAACACATAGACACATAGAAACATAGAAATCATAGTTTATTACATGTACTAGATTGGATCCTATGTGTCCTATGTTTCTATGTGTCTATGTGTTAAAAAAAACTATGTGTTCAATTCCGCCAGGCATCCCTTGCTTCGCTCATGGCCCAGGCAGCGCCCCCATTCTCAATCGAATTGAACATGGGCAGCCATTCTGCCGGCCCCGCCGACTGAGTGAGTATCTCGTGGCGGCGCATTTGCAGGATGATGTCGAGCGGGTTGATGAGCACGGGGCAGGCTTCCACGCAGGCATTGCAGGTGGTGCAGGCGTGCAACTCTTCCGCAGTTATTCGATCAAACAGCGATTTGCCATCATTGTATTCCTCCCGTGTTTGATTCCCGGCCTGAATTTCCCTGCCAATTTCTTCGGCGCGGTCGCGCACGTCCATCATTACTTTTCGGGGCGAGAGTTTTTTGCCGGTTTGGTTGGCGGGACAAGCCGCCGTGCAGCGCCCACATTCCGTGCAGGAATAGGCTTGCATCACGTTTTTCCAACTGAGGGAAAGCACATCGTTGGCTCCAAATTCAAAAGCAGCTGCGGCATCTGCAGCAGGCGCTTCCATACCGGGCAGCGGTTCCAGGCCCATCATGGCGCGCACTTCCCCCTGAATTTCGGGCATATTGTTCATTTTCCCTTTCGCGTTAAGACTGGCGTACCAGGTGTTGGGAAAAGCAAGTATGATATGCAGGTGCTTGGAATAGGGCAAATAACAGAGGAAGGCAAACACCGTGGAAATGTGAAGCCACCATCCAAAACGCTCAATGCCGATGACGCTGGTATCGCTTAAGTTGCCAAAAAGCATGGGCCCAAGCCAAGTGCTTATCGCAAAATTGCCCGTTTCGTGGTAATGCCCTACAGCCCTTTCCTGCAGCACCTTGTCGCCGCCGTTCATGCAAAAAACACCCACGATGAGGATGATTTCACCCAACAGGATCAAATTGGCATCCATGAACGGAAACCCTTTCATTTCCGGCTTCCAGAAGCGCGGAATGCGCAACAGGTTCCTGCGCGCCAGGAAAATGATGGTGGCCACAAAAGCCAGCACCGACAATATTTCAATAAAGCTGATGACAAACGTGTAAAACCCGCCCAACATGGGCGCAAAAAATCGGTGGGTGCCAAAAATACCGTCCACAAATATTTCAATCAACTCTATCTGGGTAATGACAAAGGCGGCATAGATAAAAAAGTGCAGCACTGCCGGAAGCCAGTTTTTGAACATTTTCTGCTGCCCGAAGGCGACCAGCAGCACATTGCGCCAACGCGCAGCGGTATTGCCTGTGGTAGGCTCTGCTTTGCCCAGCATGATGTTGCGGCGCACCCGGCTGAACCCTTTGAAGGCAAACCAGCCGCTAACTCCTGTGAGCATCAAAAAAAGAATGGTTTCCATAGAATTAATGCGATAATTCGATAATGAGGAAATTTGATAATGGCTGCAAAAAAAATACAGCGGCGAAGTTAGCACTTCCACCGCTGCATTGCGTCATTCATGGTGTTCTCTGCGGTGCAAAATCACATTTTTAGCACACGCAGCAGTATCAAATTGTGGTTTTTTGCATCAAATAAGCGCAGCATATAAACCCCGGGCAAGTCCTGACTGAATGGCATGGTGCTTTGTCCACCGCTGAAATTCAAGTCGCCAGCCCGCAACAATTGCCCATTTGCATTCGACAGCTCGAAGTACATGAGCCCTTCGTAATCAGCTTTGATGCTGAGGATGTCGCGCACCGGATTGGGGAAAGCCATCACACGGAAAGCTGGGCTGCCGGTGCTGGAAATGGAATCCACCAAGCCGTTGCAATCGTTGTCAAAGCCATCGCCCAATATTTCTACCAGCCCTGGATGTGCCATCGGATTATCGTCATCACAGTCGAGACCATTGTCGGCATACGTGATAGGCGTAGCGGACAAGCAGGTTACAACCGACAAATCAGGGTTGCCGAAACCATCGCCGTCGCCATCGGTATAGTAGGTGTACAGGGGCAAGCCTTCATCAACCTCGCCGTTGCAATCGTTGTCGAGGTCGTCGCACAGTTCCGTAGCGCCGGGATAGATAGCAGCATTCCCGTCTTCACAATCAAGTGCATTGTCAACATAGCCCATCGGAGCCTGTCCCAGGCAATTGGAATCCAATACCGCTACATTGCCGTAACCATCGCCATCGAAGTCAAAGTAATAGGTATTGAAAATCAAGCCTTCTTCCGCAACGCCATTGCAGTTGTTGTCGATGCCGTCACAGATTTCCGTTGCAGCCGGGTGTATTGCAGCATTGCCATCGTCGCAGTCGAGCGCGTTGTCCACGTAGCCCATCGGGGCCTGGCTAAAGCAAATTGAGATCATGGTTGCTGCATTTCCGTACCCGTCGCCGTCATTGTCCAGATAGAATGCATAAAAGGCAAGGCTATCATCGGCCATTCCGTTGCAGTCATTGTCTATGTCGTCGCAAATTTCAGCAGCATTCGGATGTATGTCCGGGTTGTTGTCGTCACAATCCAAACCATTGTCGGTATAGCCCATGGGCGCCGCAGTCAGGCATGTATCCAGGTGCAGGGCAGTATTGCCAAACCCGTCGCCGTCGGCATCAGCATAATAGGTAGTAAAGGTAAGGCCGTTGTCGACCTCTCCGTCACAATCGTTATCGATGCCATCGCAGATTTCGGCAGCGCCGGGTGAAATGGCCGCGTTGTTGTCGTCGCAATCTTCGTAGCTGTAATAGCCGTCTTCATCGGCGTCGTTGTAAAACAATTCCCTGCTCAGGTAATAGGAGCCAACGCCGCATTTTGTCCCGATAACCCTGCCGGGGATATCATCGACAGGCGGGTGGATACTGCCCCAAATCCGCGAGAGACTGGTTTCATCGGAAGCATCGCGGTAAGTGGCCCATTGCAGGGTGACATTTACGCTGGGACCTTTTTCCAGGCCCAGGAAACCGCTGTTGGCGGCAATATGGTATTCTGCCATGCCGCCGGGGAAATACTCATCGCCGGTGAGCAGGGTCAATGCTTCTGCTGCCGAGCGCGAATACGTGGAGTGGCCGGAAATATAGCCCGCAAAAGGCGGTGTCACAAAAGTGCTGCGCTGGTAGGGCCACCATCTTTCGGCCAAAATCCAGCCTACGCCCGCAATGTCGGTTGCGGGATTGCTGATGTAGCTCGGGCCGCGCCAGGTATAGAATTTTATTTTGCCGATATTTTGCCCGCTGGCGCCTTCGAGCGGGTCGCCGGCTTCTACCAGTTCAATCAAGCCGGGAATCAAAGGTATGCCTGCAGGGTGATAATGCGGAAGGCCTGGGTCGCTGCTCTGCCCGCGGTCGGCCATGAAGCGCAGGGCCGTAACCGGCCTGCCGTTGTCGTATTTCCCCTTGATGCCCCAGGCTGAAATAGCAGCGTCATGCACGGCGCCGCCCAGCACCAGATAGGCTTTGGTGTCATATTCAAGGGCATCCAGCACTTCACCTTTTCCGTTGAACTTTCGTACAAAATCGGGGTGGTCCATGGCTTTGTTGAAAATGGAAAACCAGTGGCCGGGTGGGGTTTCGGAGGATGGCCCGTCGGCCCAAAACTGTGCCAAAACACGGGTATAATCGCCCCTTGGCACTATTTGCGGGGTATAAGGTTGTCCAGTTTTGGGGTTGAGCGGTCGGCCGTTAGCGCCGTTTATGCCACCTTCTTCAAAATCATAAAAGCTTTGGTATTCTGCAAGTGTTTGCGGGAAAGGCGACTGGTTGTTGCCGATAGAGGCTGGTGAAATATCCCACATCACCCCGTCATTGGGGTCGTTGTGGCTGTTCCAGGAAACCACCATGGAGTGGTTCCACTTAAATGCTTCCGAAGGGTCGCCGTTGGCCGTGGTATCCATCATCGGGGGCGGCCCTGGATCGTGGTACACAAACCAGTTGATGCCATTGCGCACAAAGGTGTCTTTGTCGGCAGCCGTCAGG
>CAYVPM010000323.1:0-2474 GCA_964453475.1 uncultured Saprospiraceae bacterium
CCACTTTATCCGGGCTGCGCAGTGCTTTTCTGGCACTGCGCACACCTGGCGACCTGGCCGAACTGCTGGCAGTAAGCCCCAATTTTCTGGCGGCTGTGGCCGATCAACCCCGGTACAATGTGTTTGAAGTGCCCAAAAAATCGGGCGGAAAACGCCTGATCGAAGACCCCGACGACCGTTTGCAACCCATGCAAGCCGACCTGAACGACTACCTGCAAGCGGTGTACTGGAAACAGCGCAGCCCGGCAGCCTACGGATTCCTCGTAGTACCGCAAGACGACCCGGAACCCCGCCATATTGAAACCAATGCCGCCCGGCACCTGGGGAATTCCTGGCTCCTGAACTGCGACCTGGAAGACTTTTTTCACCAGATCACCGATGCGCGTGTATCCCAATTATTCCAGTCGCCCCCGTTCAACTTTGACGGCGAGCTGTGCAACCTGCTGGTACAACTGACCACATACAAAAGACGCTGCCCCATGGGCGCGCCCACATCTCCGGTGCTCAGCAACCTGGTATTTGCCGATACCGATGCCGACCTGCTCAGCCTGGCCTATCGGCGCGGCTGGATATACTCCCGCTATGCCGACGACATGAGTTTCAGTACCCGCGACAAACTGACCTGGGACGACTACACCGCTGTACAGCGTGTAGCCAAACAGCACCAATTTGTATTCAATCCCGCAAAAGCTCAATTGTACGGACCGGAAGACACCAAAATCATCACCGGGCTGCAACTTGGCTTGCATGACGTGGAACTGCCTATGGATTTTATCCCACAAGTGGCCGATGATATCAAACAATTGAGCGGTGCCGTCAAGGTTCAATTTCGGGTCAATCCGCGTGGATCACGCAGCATCGACCGCTTTCGGCGATCCGTAGAGGGCAAAATCCGCTTTGCTGGCCGCATCATGGGCGTAAAACACCCGGCGGTGCACAAGCTTTGGCAGGAATATCGCCTTGCCGTGAAAACACCTGATGCCAACGAAGCACGCAGTTGGCTCGACTTTGACTATTTTTGAACGCCTATGCAACTCGTACTCGACACCCATGGCCTTGTGGTGAAGGTCCGCAACCGCCGCTTCCACATAAGCCTGCGCCGCGACCCCAAGGCCGCCGCCGGGAGCAAGCCTGAACAGCGCTTTATCAGCCCCGAACAGCTTTCCAGCATAGCGGTGCTTGCCGACTGCCTGCTCAGCACTGCTGCCATTCGTTTGGCGGTAGCGCATGAAATTCCGATTTACCTGCTGGACGGCACGGGGAAAATAGAGGCCAAGCTTTGGAGTCCGCATTTTGTGGGGCTTGCTTCCTTGCGCCGAGCGCAGGCTTTGTGGCATGAAATGGCTGCGCCGGCTGCTTGGGTGGGAAAAATAGTGGCTCTTAAAATTGAACGCCAGCAGGCATTTCTGGCTGCCTGGCCTGGGTCAGAAAAGGAAGAAACAGTGCTCGCCCTGAAGGAGTTGGCCACCGTTGTAGTCCCGCAGGAAGATGCTGCCGCCATGCGGGTCCGGATGCTCAGCCTGGAAGCGCAGGCTGCCCGGAGCTACTGGCCTGCTTTGGCAGCTTTGTGCCCGGGAGATTGGCGGTTTGGTGAAAGAAGCCGCCGGCCTGCCCAAGACCCTTTCAATGCGGCCCTCAACTATTTGTACGGCATGTTGTACCCCGTGGTGGAAGGGGCTGTGTTTGCTGCCGGGCTCGATCCTTACATGGGCATGCTGCACGCCGAGGAGTACGACCGGCCGGCGCTGGCTTTCGACCTGATAGAGCCGTTCAGGCCCTGGGTAGACGCTTTATTGCTCGATCTTTGCCACAGCGGGCGGCTCGACATCCGGCATTTCGAGGTCAAAGATGGCGGCTTCTGGGCTGGCAAACCTGCCAAGGCCGTGCTGATCCCTGCTTTTAACGATTTTATTCAAACCGAACGCGTGGTGGACGGCAATAACCGAACGGTTAAAAACCATATTCATGCTTATGCGGCATTGCTTGCTGCCGACATCAAAGCCTGGTATGATGCCCGGCAACTGCCCAACCCTTAAACCTGATAGCTATGCCCTGGATCATTGCTTACGACATCGAAGACGACAAATTGCGCAGCAAAGCGGCCAACCGGATTTTGGAAGACGGGCTTATTCGCCTGCAAAAATCCGTGTTTGTGGGCGACCCCAAGGAAAGTGTACTGCAGGAGCTGATGCTTTGGCTGGAAAAAAACGCCGCAACGACGCAGGAATCTGGCGTTCAAATCATACTTTTGCCCTGTACCCAGCGGCAATTGGAAAACGCTGTTTTTTACGGAATGCCGCCCTCCGACTGGAAGGAAATGCTGCATCCGCCAAACACCTTAATCATATAAGTTAAATTGTTTATTTGCACAAAAACACGAAATTTGGGGGTTTTTCGAGCCGCAATTGGCTCATTCAGAGGATGTTATAAAATCCACCCCCGCAGTGAGGTTCAATTTTAGGTGTGACTGCGAC
>CAYVPM010000323.1:2574-4841 GCA_964453475.1 uncultured Saprospiraceae bacterium
GGATGTTATAAAATCCACCCCCGCAGTGAGGTTCAATTTTAGGTGTGACTGCGACCAAAGGTGAAGATGCGCTGAACCTGCACCTCTTCGGCCCGCAGTGAGGTTCAATTTTAGGTGTGACTGCGACCCCACAAGATTGGCGCGCAGGCAACCTATTCCACCCCGCAGTGAGGTTCAATTTTAGGTGTGACTGCGACTCGCACGTGGGTAGCCCCATCGTTACGTTGCCGCCCGCAGTGAGGTTCAATTTTAGGTGTGACTGCGACAGGGAGGCTCCTAAAAAGAGCATGGGTACGAGGCCCGCAGTGAGGTTCAATTTTAGGTGTGACTGCGACACCAACAAGTTTCTTGCAATTAGGACACAGTAAACCCGCAGTGAGGTTCAATTTTAGGTGTGACTGCGACGCACGGGCGTTCATGCCTCAGTTAGCCGATAATTCCCGCAGTGAGGTTCAATTTTAGGTGTGACTGCGACGATGTAGAATTCGGTAGCGCTGTCCTTTTGGAAACCCGCAGTGAGGTTCAATTTTAGGTGTGACTGCGACTAAGTTGCCCGAAAGGGCGAGATGATTATTAGCCCCCGCAGTGAGGTTCAATTTTAGGTGTGACTGCGACAAGTCTTGCGCCACGGGATGTCCCGGAATCGACCCGCAGTGAGGTTCAATTTTAGGTGTGACTGCGACTGAAAAAGGTTGGTTGGTGAAAAAAATGGGTGAAACCCGCAGTGAGGTTCAATTTTAGGTGTGACTGCGACAGGAAGTTGGGCTATTTCCAGCAAAAATCGGCAACCCCCGCAGTGAGGTTCAATTTTAGGTGTGACTGCGACTTGGTTTTGACGACGGGGTCCAAGATGAGGATACCCGCAGTGAGGTTCAATTTTAGGTGTGACTGCGACACCCTCCCGGTAGTTGTAGAACTTCCGGGACTTCCCGCAGTGAGGTTCAATTTTAGGTGTGACTGCGACCCATTTTGATATCTTTCATGCTTTAATCGTTTAATGACCCGCAGTGAGGTTCAATTTTAGGTGTGACTGCGACCAAACCGGTGATCTGTACGGTACCCGTGCAGGGTCCCGCAGTGAGGTTCAATTTTAGGTGTGACTGCGACTCTCCGCCCGCGCGGAAAGTGAACCGCCCTGCCCCCGCAGTGAGGTTCAATTTTAGGTGTGACTGCGACACTCCAGAATCGTGGTGTCTTCTCCGAAGGAGAACCCGCAGTGAGGTTCAATTTTAGGTGTGACTGCGACGCTTAGGAAGTCCGTGAAGACACTGGAGCTTCCGCCCGCAGTGAGGTTCAATTTTAGGTGTGACTGCGACAGGTTGGTGACCGATATCGGCAAAGCCGTAACGGTAACCCGCAGTGAGGTTCAATTTTAGGTGTGACTGCGACACCAAACCAAATCCCCAGTTTAATGGTTTTTGGTCCCGCAGTGAGGTTCAATTTTAGGTGTGACTGCGACTGATGCTGGGATAGAATCGGCGTTACCTATCACCCGCAGTGAGGTTCAATTTTAGGTGTGACTGCGACAAACCGGACCAGCACCTTCGCCACAAACAAAAACCCGCATTGAGGTTTTTATCAGCCAACTAAATTATCGGATAGGGCAGTCTGAGAATTTGTCAACTTTTTTCAAGTTGACAAATTTGTGGCATGTCACAATTCTTCTTTACTAAGGTTTCCCAAAAAACATTCAGCAGGCTGCAGAAACAACCCCGATGGACTTCCCTGTCCCAGGCGCCGGCGCCCACCACTCCTTGTGCCCAGCCTTTTCGCGTTGATTTGTTTGCGCTTTCCGTTTTCCAACGTTTCTTAGCGCATTCAATTTCCATTCCCGTCCATGCCCGACTTTCAGATCAAACCCAGCCCGCACACCTACGACGTCATCATCATCGGATCCGGCGCCGGGGGCGGCATGGCGGCCTACGAACTGACCAAGGCCGGGGCCAATGTTTGCCTGCTCGAAGCCGGCCAGCACTACGATCCCGCCGACCCGAAATACATCACCCAGATGAAATGGCCCTACCAGTCGCCGCGCAGGGGCGCGAGCACACGCTACCGGCCTTTCGGCGATTTCGACGCGGCCTTTGGCGGCTGGGACATCGAAGGGGAGCCTTACAGCATGAAGGGCGATACCCAGTTCCGCTGGTTCCGATCACGCATGCTGGGCGGGCGCACCAACCACTGGGGCCGCATCAGCCTGCGCTTCGGGCCGCAGGATTTCAAGCGCCGCAGCATCGACGGGTTGGGAGACGACTGGCCCATCGGGT
>CAYVPM010000324.1:0-4837 GCA_964453475.1 uncultured Saprospiraceae bacterium
TTCAATCGTCCGATAAGAAAACTAAATCTGTTGCATTTGAAACTTGAATCCGCCACAGCGAATCTTGCTCACATACACATAAAAACCTATCAAAGAAAAGAGGCGGCAATTTCTTCAATTACAGATCAGGACCTAGAACAACTTTCAGCTCCATTTAACTGTACCGCAGAAGACATCCGAAAATTTGACTTGGAAACCAATACCTTCTCCGAAATGGGGATTGTCCGCATTCGAGAACTGGAAGTCGAAAACAAATACCTAAAATCCGAAGTGACCTATCTCCGGCAATTGATCGACAAAGCCACAACGCCCATTTCAAGAACAAAAAAGTAGCTTTAATTAGGTAGTCAAAAACCAAAAAAGGCGATGCCGCACCAAACGACATCGCCCAAAAGCAATTTTATAAAAACCGGAAAAACTTAGGCCTCTCCGTCTTTCTTTTCTTCTTCTTCTTCTGCAGCAGGAGCAGCTTCCTCAGTAGCTTCTTCCGCTACCTCGACAACGACTTCTTCAGCAGCATTAACTTCTTCCGTTGCAGCTTCCACAACCTCCTCAACTGCAGTTTCAGCAGCTACAGCCACTTCTTCCACTTCAGCGGCTACTTCTTCCACGACTTCAGCCACTGGAGCAGCTTCAACGGTTTCTTCTACCGCCTCTACTACTTCCTCCACTGGTGCATCAACAACAGCTTCTTCCGCTACAACAGCAGCAGCCGTCTCAACTGGTTTCTTAGCACCACCACGGCGTGTTTTCTTGGCCTGCTTCACCTTACCTGCATTCGGAGCGTAGGTCTCGTTGAAATCTACGAATTCGATCATGGCCGTTTCGGCGCCGTCACCACGACGGAAGCCCAATTGGATTACACGGGTGTAACCGCCCGGGCGCTCGCCAATTTTCTCGGCAATAGGGCCAAACAGTTCCTTTACGGCTTCCTTGTTTTGCAGGTAAGAAAAAACCTGCCGGCGTTGGTGGGTGGTGTTGTCTTTCGCTTTCGTCACCAATGGCTCCACATAAACGCGCAGCGCTTTGGCTTTTGCGAGGGTGGTGGTGATGCGTTTGTGTTCGATCAGCGCGATGGCAAGGTTGGCCAAAAGTGCGCGGCGGTGCGACGCTGTGCGTCCAAGGTTGTTTACTTTGTCTCCGTGTCTCATTGTACGGTTACCTGTTTTGCAGGTGGTAGCACCGGGGCAGGATGGAATGCGGAATTTGGAATGTGGAGTGCGGAATTATACAGCATCCTTCCATACGCATTGGCATCCGCTCGACAGTTACCACGCTTGTTAATGATAAATGATGCATGATAAATTATAAATGAAAGAAACAGCGTCACGGCTATTTATCATTCATCATTTATCATGCATCATTATTAATTAATTATTCTTCGTCCAGCTTGTACTTCGCCAGATCCATGCCGAAAGTCAAATTCTTGTCTTGCAGCAGTTCTTCGATCTCCACGAGCGACTTCTTGCCGAAGTTGCGGAATTTGAGGAGTTCGTGGGTATCGTAGCGCACGAGTTCAGCCAGGGTATTGATTTTGGCTGCCTTGAGGCAGTTGTAGGCGCGAACGCTGAGGTCGAGGTCTTCCAGGGAAGTCTTGAGCAGCTTGCGCATGTGGAGGATATGCTCGTCCACAACGCTTTCTTCGCGGCTGGTTGGTGTATCGAACGTGATGTTCTCATCGGTGATGAGCATCAGGTGTTGGATCAGGATGCGGCTGGCTTCGCGGATGGCATCTTCCGGGTGGATGGTGCCGTCCGTTTTGATTTCCATGATCAGGCGCTCGTAGTCGGTACGCTGGCCAACACGGGTGTTGTCCACTTTGTACGATACGTTTTTGATCGGTGTATAGATCGCGTCGATGGGAATGACGCCGATTGCAGCATCTTTTGGCGCGCCGTCGTCAGCTGGCTGGTAGCCGCGGCCTTTGGTGATGGAAAGCTCCAACTCCAGGGTTACGGTAGGCTCCATGCGGCAGAGGAGCAGGTCCGGGTTCATGATTTTGAACACGTTGGTATAATCCTCGATGTCGCCTGCGCGGAACTCTTCCTTACCGCTGATAGTCAAATAGATTTTTTCTTGTGGGTTCTTTTCATCAACCACGACTGGTTTGAGGCGAACCTGCTTGAGGTTGAGTACAATATCCACCACGTCTTCTACCACGCCACGGATCGTCGCAAACTCGTGGTCGACACCGCCGATGCGCACAGCGCTGATGGCATAGCCTTCGAGTGAGGATAGAAGTACGCGGCGAAGCGAGTTGCCAACTGTTTGGCCAAAACCTGGCTCTAACGGCTTGAACTCGAATGTGCCCTCAAATTCTGTTGCTTTTTGCAGGAGAATTTTGTCGGGTTTTTGAAAATTGAGAATGCTCATATGTGGAACGCTCCGAGAGTGATTGGTGGGAAAAAACTGATTTGATTTTTGCTTGGGCGGGTATTAGGGATTGGTAATAGCACTATTGAACGCTATAAACGCGAAAATGGTTGGCGTTCTGTTTGAACGCCAACCGTCTCGCTTACACTGGATTTTATTTAGAATACAACTCGACGATGAGCTGCTCGTTGATCTTCTCTGGTATCTGATCGCGCTGCGGGTAGGCCAGGAATATGCCCTGCATTTTGTCTGAATTCCACTCCAGCCAGCCGTAATTACGCACCTGGTTGTTTTTGGCGCCAACTTGCGTGGTCACAATCTCCAATGATTTGGACTTGCCCCGGACACCTACGACATCCCCTGGCTTCAAGGAATAAGATGGGATGTTCACAACTTTGCCGTTCACGGTTACGTGACGGTGGCCAACCAACTGGCGGGCGCCGCGACGTGTAGGAGAAATGCCCATGCGGAAAACTGTATTGTCCAAACGCGCTTCGAGCAATTGCAGCAGGATTTCACCCGTAACACCGTGGCGACGGGTTGCGTTGCCGAATGTTTTGCGGAACTGACGCTCCAACACACCATACGTGTACTTTGCCTTTTGCTTTTCAGTCAACTGCAAAGAGTAGTTGGATGGCTGCTTGCGCTTGCGCGTTTGGCCATGCTGTCCCGGTGGGTATTTGCGGCGCTCAAATGCTTTGTCGTAACCGAAAATCGGTTCGCCGAATGAACGGGCTTTTTTGGTGGTTGGTCCTGTATAACGAGCCATTCTAATGGAATGTTAATTCAATTTGATAATGTGATAATGGGATAATTTGATAATGAAGGCCAATCAGTTAATGCAACAATGTGTTATTATCACATTATCAAATTAACCAATTATCAAATTAGACCCTGCGGCGCTTTGGTGGGCGACAACCGTTGTGTGGCAATGGCGTAACGTCGTTGATGACGGTTACCTTGATCCCTGTTTGGTCAACTGCGCGAATGGCAGCTTCGCGACCAGAGCCAGGACCTTTCACAAACACTTCAGCCGAGCGCATACCTGCGTCGAAAGCAGTTTTTGCGGCATCACTGGCAGCTACCTGTGCTGCATAAGGGGTGTTTTTCTTGGAACCACGGAACCCAGCCTTACCAGCCGATGCCCATGAAATCACTTCACCTTGCTTGTTTGTGATTGAAATGATAAGGTTGTTGAAACTTGCCCGGATAAAGACAATGCCGTCCGGGGTGACTTTCACCTTCCGCTTGACAACCTTTTTTGCTGCTCCTTTTGCCATTATTTTTTAATTTGATAATTCGATAATTTGGAAATTTGATAACTGAGGCCTGACGGGAATGTGTCAGCGTATCAAATTATCCCATTACCAAATTACTTAGTAACTTTTTTCTTGTTAGCAACTGTTTTGCGCTTGCCCTTACGGGTACGTGCATTGGTACGGGTACGCTGGCCGCGCAATGGAAGGCCTTTGCGGTGACGGAGCCCACGGTAGCAACCGATGTCCATCAGGCGCTTGATGTTCAACTGAACCTCCGAACGAAGTTGACCCTCTGTTTTGAAATCATCGGCGATGATCCGAGAGATGTCTTTGATGTTGTCGTCCGTCCATTCATCTACTTTAGTGCTTTCGTCGATCCCGGCTTTTTCCAGGATAGCCTTAGCTGTAGAAGGACCTACTCCGTAGATGTAAGTCAAACTGATAACCCCTCTTTTGTTACGGGGCAAATCCACACCAGCAATACGTGCCATATTAACGTTGATTTGAGTATTCGTTGATTTGAGTGTTCATCGCACTGCATGGATAGTACCAGATGCTGCGCAACAAGCAACCGCCATTTAGCCCTGACGTTGTTTAAATCTTGGGTTCTTTTTGTTGATCACATACAATTTGCCTTTGCGGCGAACTATTTTGCAATCTACAGAACGCTTTTTGATAGACGGTTTAACTTTCATATCATCGAGTGTTTTTCAATTTTTCAAATTTATTTGTAGCGGTAAATGATCCTGCCACGTGTCAAATCGTACGGAGACATTTCTACAGAGACCTTGTCGCCCGGAAGGATACGGATGTAGTGCATCCGCATTTTTCCAGAGATGGTCGCCAATATAACGTGACCGTTCTCCAATTGTACTTTGAAGTTCGCATTGGAGAGCGCGTCAGAAACAACGCCATCTTGTTTAATCAAGTCCTCTTTCGCCATATAAAAGCCCTTTTTTGAATTTCGGGCTGCAAAGGTCTAACTATTTAGGCAGAATTTCTTGTAAAGCAGCATTATTTTTTATTGCCTCCAACAAGAAACTGTGATCAGACAGAATATCCGCCTTGCCTTTTTTAACCACAACGGAATGTTCGTAATGCGCGCTGGGTTTCCGGTCTTTGCTGAAAATCGTCCACCCATCGGTATGCTGGAAGACTTCTTTCTGCCCCATGTTTACCATTGGTTCAATGGCAATTACCAGGCC
>CAYVPM010000325.1:0-4835 GCA_964453475.1 uncultured Saprospiraceae bacterium
AGCGCATACGCAAAATCCCGGCGTTTAAATATTGCTGCAAGCCCCAGCCCGACGGCTGCAGCCAGGGTAAGGATTGTCCAAAATGAAGCTCCGCCTGGCTCGCCATCCCAGCCGATGTGCGTCAGGAGTATAGCGGCATTGGCAATGGTCGCCACGGTAATCCAGCCGAGATACACGCTGAAAGGCAAGTGGACCAGCCATCGTTCGCCGGGCGAGGTCGCCGCCTTGCCAATGTCCAAACGCAAATAAATGCCGATCAAGCTGCCCAGCATTACCAGCATGATGAGCATCGAAAGCCCGATTTGAAGGTGGTGAAAGGCCAGCAGCCAACCAGCATTGGCCAGGCATGACAGCCCGAATAACCACCCGATTTTTTGCAAAAAACCGGGGGCAGGCCTACCCCAAAAACGAATTTGGTAAATGGCAAAACCCAGCAAAAGCAGGTAAATCACGCCCCAAATGCTGAACGTGAAGCCCGCCGGCGTGAACATGTTCGGAAACAAGTCCGACATTTCGCCCGTCCTACGCCCGGCAATGGGCAGGGCATTGGCGAGGTAGTTCATCACCAGCACCATGGCGAGCGACAGGAGGTTGAGTAAAATGTAAGGCGTAGATTTATTGAACATGGCAGTTGTTTTAAAACCAAACAGTAAATACGTTTTTCGGTTCTTTTCCAAGATGAAACGAGCTGATTTGCGGCAGAAAATCAATGTTTTGATTTGCTGTCGGCCCAACCGCTTGGCGCCACTCCCGTCGCTTTTCTAAAAGCCCTGTTGAAGGTAGACTTTGAGTTGAAGCCACATTCCAATCCAATCCCCAACAAGGAAAAATGACTGAAAGCGGGGTCGCGCAGCACCTGTTTCACCGCCTCCACCCGGTACTCGTTCACGAAGTCGTTGAAGTTTTTGCCAAATGCCCGGTTGATGGCGGCGGAGAGTATGGAAGGATTGGTTTGCATGCTTCTGGCAAGTTCTGTGAGGGTCAATTCAGGGTCGAGCCAGGGTTTTTCCGCGGCCATCAGTCGCTCGATCTGGCTGCGCCAACCTTCGATTTCAGTTTCCGATATTTTTTCGGCCTTCTCCGAAAGCGCGAGGGTCGAAACGGGCGAATCTTCTGCCCCGGCGGCAAGCTCAAAATGCAGCCGGCGGGGCTGCGTTTGGGCGTAGCCCGCAATGCAGAGGTAATAAATCAGCCCGGCATTGAAAAGTTCGTCCCACCAGTCGTGCCAGAAGTCGAGGTCAAGCCAGAGGTCGGCGAGGGTCATTGCCCAGCCAGTGACACTTGTTGCGAAAAACGCCAACAGAAAATTGCGGAACCAGGAAAAACTGACCGTTTCTACGTTGGAAAATTGCGTCGGCACCCATGTCCGGTATTGTCGGTAGAGACGGTATGCTTTAAAAAAATAGAGGCCTTGCAATACGAATTTCAAAACAGTTTCCAGGTAGTCAATACCGAGCGGGAAATGCACGGTTTCTTTCCATTTTTCAACAAAATCGTTGCCCTGTGCAAAGACAATGAGGTGATAGATTATGTAAACGGAGAAAGGGGCGGCATGAACGAGGTCGCTCCGGCGGAACCGAAAACCTGAATTGAACTGGCTTTTAAGGTAAAACCAGGCGAGCGGCGGCAACAGCATGCTGAAATTCCGGGGAAAAAATTCCAGTTCATTCCAAAGAATTTCTACCCCGCCGAAGCCTAGCATATATTCCCATATTTCGAACGAAAACGCTGCCAACAGGCAGCCAAACAGCCCGTCGGACAGGCGCTCATGCCTCCATGCACGCACCCAAAACAGCACGGCGTAAATCCAGGCCTGTACGAACCCGAAAACAAGCGGTGTAGAGTAAAAATTGAAATCAAATTGCATGGCTGTAAATGGAATCAAGGTTGATTGCCGAATTTTACCAACCCTCTTTTTATCAAAAATCTAAAGCCGTACGAGGTTATTTTTGCGTGCTGCATACACCTCGAACAGCAAGGTTTCTTTCACATTGCCGTCCTTCCAGTAAGCCCCGTCGCAAAGATAGACCTTCGAACCGATGGGATAACTGACTTTGTAGCGGCTGTAAGAATCGAGTTTTCTACTAAACCCTACGTTTGATTTTTGGTTTTCAAAAGGCAACTGCACCCGCACATGTACCTGCCTGCCGAACAGGGATTTTCCCGTCATGACGAAAGTGACCATTTCCAAGCCCTTTTCATTTGCAATCGCCTCTAAATCACGCTGTTCGTCAGCCTCTTTGATGTCGGCGCTTCGCTGATCCTTTTCGTCACGTTCGGCTTGTAACCTTTGGCCCGGGCTGATTTCAGCGGCCTGCGACAGGTCAAATTTTCGCCCCTGGTCATCGGATGTGATGACGAGCGCCAGTTGCCATTCGCCTTGGTTTTTTCGGTAAACCCTCGTTCCAGCGGGCATGTTCACGGCATGGGAGGACAGCCCGCCAAGCTGGTAGCCGTAACCAGAGGATTGCTTTGTTACCGGGTTGAAATGGCGAATATCAATGGAGCGGGCTTTCAACGAAGGGTTGGAAAGGGTAAAACTGACGCGCCGCATCTCTTTTGAAGCCTGAGAAAAGCCTATGAACGGCAGGCAAAGCAGGCAAGCTGTTACAGCCAGGTTTTTGGCCGAAGCAGGTTTCATGCGTTTGTTTTTCAGCCAGTTGTCAATAGAAAACTGCCCGCCGCCGAGGGCAGCAATCAGCACGAAACTCCAGAAAATCAGTTGTTGGTAATACATTCCGAACAGTTCCGCCTCGTCGTGCCAGATGAAGGAAACAACGAAAAACTGAAACGCCAACTGCAGCGCAGAAATCCGGGTAAGCAAGCCAAGCGCAATGAGCAAACCTCCAATGAATTCCCCATAAACTGCAAGGTGCGCCCAAAATGAGGGGGAAATGAACGTGAAACCAATCTCGCCCACCTGCTCGACAAACCAATCAGGTACACCGAAGGCAAGGTTGCTCCGTTCGTCGCCGCCATCTTCGTTGATTTTATGAAACACCTTGGAAAAGCCTGCGCCGATGGCAATGGAAATGCCGCAGTAGAAGCGGAACAGGGCATAAACGATTTCGTGGGTTTTTGTGCCTGACTGCGCTGAGCCGAATAACAGAGAATTGAGTGCCTTTTTCATTTAAAAAAAATTTCGTGAAATAATGGCACAAAAATCCGGCACAGGCCCGGGGTGGGCGCTTCAAATCAGGATTTGGGTCGGGTCAAAAGATAATTTGGGCTTGCTTGTGGTATTGGCTGGAATGGCGCAAACAAAAATTTTCGATCTGAAAAATCAATCCGGGTATTGGAATGCAGCAGTAACCCAAATTATACCAGATTTTTCAATAATTACACCCCAAAATTCAGTTCTTCCTAGTCTGCTTTGGGCGGTGTTTTCTTTTAACTTTTCCTGGGTCTTGATGGTCGTAACTCAGCACTTCACTCAATTTCCAATTCTGGTTATCTAAAATCCAGACATGCGTAAATTTTGCGGTACTGGTCCAAACATCTTCTTTCCCTTTTTCTCGTAAATAGAAATGATGAATTCCAGTCTGTATGGCTCCGTATAGTTTTCCATCGTTAAAGAGTGGAAATACTTCCAGGCTTTTCGTATCTGCTTTACGGATTGGTTTTTGCGCTGTATTAGAACAGATGTATTTCTGCGTATTTTCAAAGAAGGCATTTCTATCTTGAAATCCACCTTGGTCGTGGTAAAATCTTAAATCATCTGCAATATGAACTTTTAGGTATTCTAAGTCACATTGATTAAATCCAAGTTCGAAGAAAGTGCTGTCTTGGGTTTTTAGCGCTCTAAACAAATCAGAGTCTTTTTTTACTTGTGCTTGTATTGTGTAAGATATAAGAAGTAAGACTAAAATGCCTATTTGTTTCATATTGTCTTTTCGTTCGGTTTAAATTTTGCCTTACAAAGGTTGTGAAATAATGCCCCTGTCCCTTCAAGCCGTCAAGCATTCCCGGGCAAATCTAAGCCCTCTTCTCCACAGTTCGAAAGACAAATCCATCCGTCTGACAGGCTCCACCCAGTACTCCCAAGCCCTAAAAACACCAATTGCGCTTACCGATCCATGCTGGCCGGATAAACGCAATTGCCATTTTAATAGATGTGCTTTGGGGCGCAAATTCATTTTGGAGTTGTTTTCTCCTATAAAGGTATTCGATAAATTCAAATATTTAAATTATCTAATGAGTTTTTAGGATATTCAAACTGTTTTTTAAGCAGGATTCAAGGTCACCGCTTCAACTTCCGCCCCATCCCAATCCTGCCGCTCAAAATTCCAATTCACCCAATCCAGCTCCGGATGCCGGACGATGCTATTCTGGTAATTGGCTCTGGAGGGGTAAAAGGTTTGGGCGCGGCACCTATGTTTCTGTAAAATTAGCTTTTACCAAATATCATTAATTCTCCACCGCATATCATGAGAATGTAACCAACGATCATTTCTACTGCTTGGAAGGGGTAGGCTGCGCGTATGTTTATGTTAAAATAATTTTCTATCAATTATCTTATTAATGCAATTAACCATGAAGAACACCCCTTTTATCAACAAAATTTGTGCGGCAATCCTGATGCTGGTATTCGCTGCACACGCGCTGCATGCGCAAATTGATCCGAAGCAAGTTGAAATCAGTCCGGTTAACGATCTCCCGATTGGGCAGACCAATTGCCCGGGCCTGAAAGCTGAAATCAAGAAAATTGAGCTCGGTGAGGATCCTTGTTGTTACAGGATTTCGCTCAGCAACACCTTAGGCGCCGGAAGCAAAACCATACCTTATGGTTTTCAGGTGGAGCTCAAAAACGGAAGCATAACCAAGGTATTAGGCAC
>CAYVPM010000326.1:0-4835 GCA_964453475.1 uncultured Saprospiraceae bacterium
GGTGGCTGCCATGACCAAATACGCCAGGGACTGCAATATAATGAAGCAATAGGGGGGATACAAATCCAGCGTGAGCAAGGACATTCCTACCATTAGCGCCATCCCAAAAAACGAGGCTTTTACCATCAACGGCTGCCGGGTTGAAAGCTCAAACCCCGTCGTTGTTGTAAAATAGACTGCCTGCGCCACGGAAATACCCATGATAAACGGCACATACGGGATGCCTGCCCAATATTTGGGGTCTATCAGCCAGTGGTAAAGCCAGGGCGTAAGCAGGGAAAGCAGCCCCCAAAGCGCGATGATCCCGATCCAGTACACAGTGATGAGTTGTTTGAAGGTGTGCGCGGGGGCCTTGTCTGTTTTATGTATCTGAAATTTGAGCGGCACCCAGGATAGTTGCACGATCCCCACCAGGAAAGAAAGCGGTTTGGCCATTTTGGCGGCCACCGCATACAGGCCTGCAGTGGCTATGCCGAGCTGATGGTTGATGATAATAGCCGTAAAAGTCTGGATGACTTGTGCCTGCATCTTGTGCGGAATTACCGGAAGCCCGTAACCCAGTAAATCCCGTACCAGGTTGCGATCATATGCCTTCCACTGAAAATGCCGCCGCGAATCGGTCCAATATACTGCCGCCCGGAACAGCGAACCCGCAAATCCTGCGGCCAAGGCGCCGGTAACGCCCATTTTTTTAAACAATACCAGCCAGATCGATAGCGCCAGCGTAACACAAAGGGTGGCAACGTTCGCGCGCGCGATCTTTTTCACCTTCCGCTCGCTGCGCAGGGTGACAATGGTGAGGGCTGAAAAGTTTTCGCCCAAAAAAGCGCCTAACAAAAGCCCGAACTGCAGCGTACTGAGCATTCCTTCGAAAAAAGCACCGTTGAGCAGGGAATAAAAGGGAATGATCAGCAGGCAAGCCAGCAACATGGCGGCAGTTTTTAGGATGGTTGCAACAGAGAAGTACGCTTTTTGGCGCACAGGATCGTCGCTCATGGAATAGAAACGGAATAGAGCCCCGTCCATCCCCAAGCCCGCCAAAGGGCTGAAAAAACCCAGCAGGATCATCGACATGGCCAGCACGCCATAGTCTTCGGGCCGGAGTTCTTTGGTGTAAAACGGCACCAAAATCAGGCTCATCAACTGCGAAAGCATCGAGGAAAGGCCATACGTGAAGCTGTCGGTAACGAGTTCTTTCAGGCGTATCAGCATGTCAGCACCTCCACGATTTTTTCGGCAGCATGGCCCTGATGCGCCAGTTGATTTTCTGTAAATACCCGGCACTTGTCCTGATATGCGGCGTAATTGGCCTGAATTTTCGACACTGCCAATTCAAAATTTTGGTAGCTGTCGGCAAACGCCGCAACCCCTTCGTCTACATATTGCTTTACCATAACGGACTCCCATTTGGAAGCTACCACAACCATCGGACGCGACCAGATGCAGGCTTCCATGCCCGCCCCGGAATTGTTGAGGGCAACCAGGTGATGACCGGCAAAAGGAATTGGCGCCTTTCGATCCAGTAAGGTGATGTTGGGACATCCTGACAAATAGCGTAAAATATAGGCGCTCGTGTACTCTCCAAAGTCGGCTGGATGGGGCTTGATGCTGATTTGCGCCTCCGGGTGCTGGCGGGCAAAGCGTATCGCCATATCGAGCAGCAAATACACTTCTGACAGGGGCGTATGGGAAAAGCCTGGGCTGGGCAACACCAATAGTTTGACCGGATTGGCTGCTAATGAAGCGCCATTGGACTGCGCTACCGCTTGAAAAACTACATCGTATGCGGCATTTCCCGTAATATCTACGGCACAACCGGCCCGCCAGCGCGCTAGCCGTTGTTGAAATAGTGCCGACCATACAAGGTAGCGATCAACGAGCAAATCAGAAACCTGGCTTGTATCGCCAATTAGCCCGTGTTGGATGGCAAACGAGGGGATTTTCAACGCCTTGGATGCAAGTAAAACGGCATTGGCCTGGTAGCTTTCGGCTTTGAAGAGCACCACTTTATCACAAGCGCCGGCCAATACGCGCAGCATGGTTTTTTCCAGCAGGTACGCAGGTTTGGCAAAACGGATGATGCAGGATTTTTTTGCAGAACTTGAAAACAGGTGCCGGATCAATAAGACGGCCTGGAAAAGCAGCGATTGGAAATATTGCCAACGACGCACAAAGGATTCGGCTGAATACGAAACTTCGGGATACACTGCCCGGAATTGTTGAAAATGGGAATGGTTTGTGTAAATAATTGAAAATGAATGTTTTTGGGCCGATAATTGAGCGGCGACTGGCTGAAAATGCTTTACATGGTTTTCGGTGATGATGACAAACAGGAACTCGGATTTGGGCAATTGTTTTGAAGGGTTGTTAAACCTCAGGGGATGAAAAACTTTGAGCGCATCACGCAGGAGCCGGCCATAATGGGGTTTCCCGTTTTCGCGTTCCAGTTCCTGGCGTATACAATACCAATATCCAGAAAAGGTCATTGACTTTTCAAGTACAAATACTCCGCAAACTCAAAATCAACCCATTCATTGATATCCACGGAGCGCTCCGGGGGCATAATGTATGCCAGGCTGTGCTGCCCGATGAGGTCATTTTTTGTTTCCAAATTGCGGCGCCAGGTAGCGTACACAGCACCGTTGCGCGCAAAAACTTCCGGTAAATCATGTGCAGAAAACCGCCCGGCTTCCTCTTCAAAAAAAGGCTTTAATTCCTTGCCTTCCAAGGTCTTGAGCTTCAAGGGGTGCGACATTTGACTGATCTTTACCACGCTTACAGCTGAATCTGCGGCTGGGTTGTCCAGCAGCAATTGGATGGTTGTATCTATATCAGATGCTGTGCGCAACGGGGAACTGGGCTGCAGGATTACCACCATTTCGAAGCGAAGGCCTTCATTTTCCAGCATTCCCAGGGCATGCCGCACATACTCGATGGCAGGCGCGGTATCCCCGGAAATATCCTGTGGACGAAGCAGGCGATGAACTTGTGGGTAATTATCGGCAATGTCGAGTATTTCCATGTTATCGCTGCTCAAGGCGATATGGGTCGGTAGGGATGCACCTAATGCCTGCTGAATGGCAAGCTCAGACAAGGTCGTCCCGGCGAAAGGCCGAATGTTCTTTTGCGGCACCCGTTTTGATCCTGATCGGGCAGGGATGATGGCCAGGATGTTCATCAGGCTTGGGTTTTGTGGAATTTATTGAAAAGTTTTTTGGCCAAAAATAGCTCTGTTTTTTCAAAAGATTCCCGTGTATTCCCGCCAATATGCGGGGTAATCAACAAATTGTCGTGCTGTCGTGCATATTCAAGCAGCGCAGAATCCTTGTGCTCGTGTTCGTTTTCAATCACATCCAAGGCCGCGCCGGCAAGCTGGCCGCTGTCCAGGTTTCTGGGCAACGCTGCGCTGTCCACGATGGCGCCCCGGGAGGTATTGAGCAAAAAACTGCCCGGCTTGAACTTTGAAAAAAGGGCCTCGTTGAACAAATGATGGTTTGCCGGGGTGTAATTGATGTGTATGCTCAGCAAATCGGCCCGGGAAACGAGGTTTTCCAGCGAAGGACAAGCCTCTACATCCGGCATCTCAAATGGGACAGGGTCGTAGGCCAGGATTTTGCAGCCAAAAGCCTGAAAATACCCGGCACAGATTTTTCCCAGGCGGCCCATGCCGGCGATGCCGACCGTTTTTCCCAGCAGTTCCTGACCCTGGAACAGGTCGCGGTTCCACCCGCCTGCCTGTGCATGCGCTGCTGCCTGGGGGATTTTTCGCAACAAGGCCAGGGCAAGCCCGATGTTGAGCTCGGCCGTGGCCCGAATGTTGCGGAGGAATTCCGATTCGCCGCGCAGGCTCAGGATCTCGATGCCTTTTTCCCGGCATTTTTCCTCTTCAATATGGTCTAATCCGGTTGCCTGGCAAACAATGAAGCGGCAGCGCGGCGATTCGGGCAATTGTCCCGCACCAATCCTGTAACCCAACCGGAACCAAAAAACATCGTATGCTTCAAAGGCATTTTTTAATGCCGTTGCTTGAATATCAACCAAATCAACATCGAATTGCTCCTGCAAGAGCGCCAGCACTGCAGGGCTGAAAGCTTTTGTTTCCGCGATGAGTAATCGAGGCTTTGTCATAATTTAGGCAATGGGCTTTTTCCGCCGGGGGCATCGTTGGTATCCACGCGGTGCAGGAATAGCGGATTTTGGAACTGCTCCGGCTGGTTGATGCCCCGTTGCATCGTAAAGGCAAACTGGATGCCGACCATTTCCAGCATCGGGCCGAGGCTGGCGCTGACGGCAGATTTGCCGCCGAATGGGTAAGAAAAGGAGCGGATTTTGTTGCCGCCTACAGCTTCGAGGTATTCCACGGAAGCGCTAATGTCCGCAGCGGCTTCGGCTGGCGTAAGGCTGGCCAGCGGCACGTGCGCGCTTCCGTGCGCGCCCAGTGCGCCTGCCTCGGCAAGCTTGCGCAAGTCGGCTTCCTGCATGTACAAGTTGCCGGCAAATTCGGCTTCATCGCTTACCAGGCTGTCGAATAGTTGCTGCACCAGCGCCTGTTGCTCCTTTTGCTGCAGTACAAAATTCAAATAATATTTCACCTGCCGCGACAATGGACTGTCGTAACGATATTGATTTTCAAGCAATTGTTCGTCAAATTGGTATTGAGCGATGTTTGAATTTGCGTGCAGGAAATCAAACAGGTCAGGATCCCGCAAGCGGGTGCGCAGGAACTGCAGTTGGTGTACCGGCAATACTCTTTTTATTTGAATTGGTGCTGTCGGGACGTAAAAAATGGCCGGGATGCCTTTTTTCTCCAAAAAATCAAAAGCAGCCATTTGCTC
>CAYVPM010000327.1:0-4831 GCA_964453475.1 uncultured Saprospiraceae bacterium
TCACAACCACTCTGCGTTGACTATATCAACGTTTTTGCACCGGCAACACCACCCCGGAAGCCCCCTTTTGTCCGCGGAACTGCTGCACCGTGCAGGGTACAAAATCTGAATCTTTCGCTTCGTAAATATTGACAAACTGCTGCGGGTTGCGGTCGGCCAAGGGAAACCAGGAGCTCTGCACCTGTATCATCAGCTTGTGGCCAGGCAGAAAGGTGTGGGCAACGTCGGGCAGCTCAAATTTCACGTTGGTGGCAACACCAGGCTCGAAAGCCTTGGGGGAACTCGAAACTCTCGCGGTAGCGTCCGCGGAATATTTCTCCGCGCACCAGCATTTGGTAGCCGCCCATTGGTACGCCATTTTCAACCCTGCTCAAGGTATCGGGAAACACATCGATCACCTTAACCACAAAATCGGCATCGGTGGTGCTCAGGCTTACCCAGAGGTCGGCTATAACTGCGCCCGTGAGGGTCAGGGGTTCTGTCAGCGCCCCGGTTTCATATACCAGCACATCGGGGCGGCGGGCAGCGAAGCGCTGGTCGTCGCACATGTACTCGCGGGTGCGGCGCAGGTGCACGTTTTCGGTATAGGGTACAGGTTTGTTGGGGTCGCTGGTGTATTGGTCAAAGGCCAGTGGCACGGTGGAGGATTCAGGCCCCAATTTTCCGCCCGACTGGAAAAAATATTTTGTGGAGGTTACATTTTTGGGCGGCCAGACATCGTGCGTAGTCCATTTATTGCTGCCTGTTTCAAAAATATAGGCTTCCGGCAATGTCATGTTGCCCTGGTCTTTCAGGTGGTACTCAAAAAATTTGGGCTCTATTTCTTTTTCGTAAAATGTGCTGGTAGGCGCGCCAAAATCCACATTACCAAGGCGGTCGCCCGCGCCGCGCGCCCAGCCGCCATGTACCCAGGGGCCCATTACCAGGCTGTTGGGATGGTTGGCAGGGTTCTGGCTTTCAAGCGCCTTGTAGGTGTTCCAGGCGCCCCAGCAATCTTCAGCGTCGAACAAGCCGCCCACGGTCATGACCGCCGGCACCACATTTTTGAGGTGGGGGCGCGGGTTGCGGGCCTGCCACCAGGCATCGTAGTTGGGGTGGGCCATCAGGTCGTTCCAAAACGGGATGTCCTTCATACCGTACTTGTCGGAAAAGTTGCGCAGCGCACCGGCTTTCAGGAAAAAGTCATAATTGTCGGGGGTTTTCCAGTTGCTGAACCCTGGTTGGCCTTGCGTGGTCGGCACAGGGCGCGGCTTGCCGAAGCCAGAATAAAAAGAAAAGGCGTCCATGAGCATGAAAGCGCCGTTGTGGTGGAAATCGTCGCCGATGAACCAATCGGTCACCGGCGCCTGCGGCGACACGGCTTTGATGGCAGGGTGACCCGCCAAAATGGCAACGGTGGCATAAAAACCAGGATATGAAATGCCCATCACACCGATGCGGCCATTGTTATTGGGCACGTATTTGAGCAACCAGTCGGCGGTGTCGTAGGTATCGGTGGCGTCGTCGCTCGGGCCCGGTTTGGCGCCCTTTTTTGGCGGCCTCTGGGGCGTTACAGGGCGCACATCCACAAAATCGCCTTCGCTCATGTACTTGCCGCGCACGTCCTGGAACACAAAAATATAGCCTGCCCGGGCCAGGTTCATGTTTTGAAATGCGGTGCTAAAGGCGTTTGCGCCATAGGGCGAACAGGAGTAGGGTGTTCGCCGCATGATGATGGGGTATTTTTTCGATTGATCTTTCGGGGAATAGATGCTGGTAAACAATTGCTTTCCATCCCGCATGGGGATCATTACTTCCCGCTTCGTAAAGTTGTCGCGGATGTAGGCAGAATCGAGTGAAAATTTGCTTTGCGCTGCCAGGCTGACGGCAAAACAGAGGAAAATTGTGAGTGAAAGGTTTTTTTTCATCTTTTTGTTTAGCCGGGTGTAACTATTCCGGCGCCTCAAAAGTCTGAAAAATCGAACAAATCAACGATTCGTCGAAAGAAACTTGTATTCGATCGTTTATCCCCCCCTTACTGCAACCTCAAAGCCTGAACCTTTGTCTATTCAACCAACTTTACTGTTACCATTAATTTTTTAAGCTATGAAAACAAAACTCTTCACCGTGCTCTTTTTTGCCCTTCTGTCCAGTATGTTTCAAACGGCTGTTGCCGCAAACAACTGTGATCCCAGCGATGTAAAAATCGTTATTTCTGAAAAGAAAATTTGGTTCATTGCCGATGAAATGCCCGTCAAATGCCTCTGCATTAAGGTAAAGGACAGCGCCGGAAAAGTGGTGCTGGAAAAATGCCTGAACTCTAAAACTGCGGATTGGTCATTAAACGTGGAAACCTTGCCCAAAGGTGATTATACGCTGGTGATTGGCAAGGAAAAGACTTTGAAGTTTAAGCGATAAACAAAAAGTGCCCCTTTTACCGGACAATCCATGAAATTCATCGATTGTTCGTCAAAAGAGACACTCTAGTTATACCTGGATTTGGGTGTGTTTGAAGGATTGATGGATGCTGAAATATTGATTTTCAATAGATTACAGACATTCCATTTTCACAACCACTTTGCGTTGGCTATACAAGCAATACGTACCAAACTCTATGAAAACCCCGCTCGGCTTAATGCTGAACGGGGTTTTGTATTGGCAAAAGTTACTGCTTCTCCAGCTCCTTCTTGATTTCTTTTTTCTCGGACTTCCGCTCAGCTTTTTCTGCTTTCTTTTTCCCTTTTTGCTCAGCTTTCTGGGCCTTCTTTCCTTCCTTTTTGGCTTCTTTCCTGGCCATCCTTTCGTCGTAACGCTTGGCTTGCTCTGGCGACAAAGCAGCCTTGTGGGCACGCATACGCTCTTCGCGCAAGCGTTTCATTTCATCTTTGTTTTCAGCGCGTGCAGTTTTCATCTTGGCTCTGTAAGCCTCATTTGCTTTTTTGAACTCCGCCCTTTGTTCCGGGCTCAGCTTTAAGTCTTTGGCCATTTCCTCTTCCTCCTGGGCTTCTGCAGCCTCAGGGCTTTGTGTGGTTGTTGGCTTGGTGCTTTGTGTAGGGGTGCCTCTCTGTGCACTTAAGGCGTTTACAGTGAAGAGCGCGACGAGGATGATTACGAGTGATTTGAACATGATTTGAATTTTCATAATTGTGTGACGTTCCTTGTTTAGTGAGAACATTGATTTAGACGATGTTTTTGGAAAAAGTATTCCCGAAAAACATTTAAAATTCCGTTAAAACTCAGGAATCCAAGCGGGCAACTACGGTCTTATTGCCTTTAACTTGTTGATCCATAGACACTTCCACCTTTGCATCCAAAGGCAGGAACAGGTCGACCCTGGAGCCGAATTTGATGAAACCCATGTCTTTACCTTGCTCTACCGGTTGGCCTTCGCTGATGTACCAACGAATGCGCCTTGCCACCGCACCGGCAATTTGGCGCATGAGAATCTCCGTCCCTTCCCCGAATTTGTACACCACGGTGGTGCGCTCATTCTCTGTGCTGCTCTTCGGGTGCCAGGCTACCAGATACTTGCCCGGGTGGTAGCGGAAGTACTGTACCAGGCCGCTCACCGGGTTGCGGTTGACGTGCACGTTTAGCGGCGACATAAAAATGGAAACCTGGAGCCGTTTTCCCTTGAAGTACTCTTCTTCCACCGCTTCTTCGATCACGCATACGCGCCCGTCGGCAGGAGCGTAAATCAGGTTATTGTCTGCTGCCACGATTTGGCGCACAGGGTTTCTGAAAAATTGGAGAATAAGCCCATAAAAAACAACGCTCAGGGCCAATAAGGGCCAAAAAACGAATGGCAGGGGCCAAAATTGGTAAACGGCAAAATTGAGGGCTATAAGAATCAGCGCGGAGGCCAGCAGGATGGTGTAGCCTTCTTTGTGGATGCGTAAGAACATTTATGTGGAATTGTTTCAGGGGCGAAGGTACGAAGTACCGTTGGCTAATACAGCACAAATTCACGTACATTGCCCCGTAAAATCTCTTGTATTTTTATGAAACTCAACAATTCCCTATTGATTGCCCTCTGCAGCATTGCTGTTGTGGCAGCAATCCATTTGTTGCCCGGCATGGGCATTTCCATTGATTCCCAAGTACTTATGTTTTCGCGTTGGGGCGCTGTTGCAGCCCTTTGCTATTACGGCTGGAAAAACAGTTCGCTCAATACCTGGATATTATTGAGCATGTTCATCGGTTTTGAGGTCGGTTTGGACATGGGAAAAGCCGCCAAGGATTTTGACGTGTTGAGTTCTATTTTCATCCGGGTGATAAAAACGGTGGTTGGGCCTTTGCTTTTTTCCACGTTGGTGATAGCCATTGCGGGACAGGAAAATGCCAAACAAATGGGACGGATAGCGGTAAAAGCCTTTGCCTATTTTCTGACGGCAACCAGTATTGCGTTGGTTGTAGGGCTTGTGGCCATCAACTTTTCAAAGGCCGGCATTGGCATTCAACCTGAGTCGAGCGACCGCGAACAGGTTTCGATCGACAGTATTATGGCAACGGTTTATACCAAAAAAAACGAGCTGGAGCTAAAATACAACGAGAAAGTGGTGACCATGAAACCCTCGGCCACCAAACTCGACTGGAAACACACCATCCTGCATACATTCCCGGAAAACGCTGCCAAGATGCTGTACGAAAATGCGATCCTGCAGATTGTGGTTTTCAGCTTGTTTTTCGGCTTGAGCATCCGGCAGATTGAGAACCACCACCGAAAAACAATGCTGGAATGGTGCGAATCCCTGTCGGAAGTGATGTTCAAATTCGTGGGGCTCATCATGTACTTCGCGCCTTTTGCTGTAGGTGGCGCATTGGCTTCCATTATCGGCGACAAAGGATTGGG
>CAYVPM010000328.1:0-4831 GCA_964453475.1 uncultured Saprospiraceae bacterium
GATTTTCCGTCCATTCTACCAAGATTTAGCCCCTCTGGGGCTGCAAAAAATTCGAAATGACTCATGTTTTCACTCTGCCCAAAGCAAACGAAAATTGGGGCTTCAACAACCGACTTGTTCAAATTCTGAATAATGAGACAGCGCCTATTTTTTGTACGTTTGCGCATGTTTTCCATCGAAGCGCTCTACGCCATTTATTGTCAACATCCAGTTGTCAGCACTGATACCCGGAATTTGCCTTCAGGTTGCATGTTTTTTGCCCTGAAAGGCGAAAGTTTTGACGGCAATGCGTTTGCCGGGCAGGCGCTTGAGCAAGGCGCAGGCTATGCCGTTGTGGACAATCCAGGTTTCGTGACCAGCGACCGTTGCCTGCTCGTGCCCAATGTTTTGGAAGCCTTGCAGCAATTGGCCAGTTACCACCGCAGACAATTCGACATCCCGGTAATCGCCATCGGCGGATCCAATGGCAAAACCACGACAAAAGAACTGGCATCTGCCGTTTTGAGCAGCCATTATCCCTGCCATTTTACGAAAGGGAATTTCAACAACCATATTGGCGTGCCGCTGACTTTGCTGGCCATGCCGCCAAACACTGAAGTAGCCATTATTGAAATGGGCACCAACCAGGCGGGCGATATCGAACAGCTTTGTCAGATTGCACTGCCAACGCACGGCCTTTTGACCAACATCGGCAAAGAGCATTTGGAGGGTTTCGGAAGCCTGGCTGGGGTGAAAAAAGCCGAAGGAGAACTGCTCGGTTTTTTACGCGACCACGACGGCTGCGTGTTTGTCAACCTCTCGGAAAAATACCTCAATGCGATGGCAAAGCGCAACCGGATGAAGGTCGGTTACCTGCGCGCTGAAGCCCTGATCCCCGAAAATGGGCTGATTGAGGTACAATTGCTCGGCGCAAACCCATTCGTTCAGGTCGCATTCCTTTCCGACGACGGGCCAACGGTAGAAGTGCACACCAAGCTTTTTGGGAAGCACAATTTCAACAATATCATGACAGCCATTGCCCTGGGGGTTTATTTTAAAGTACCTGCCCGGAAAATAAAGGCCGCGCTCGAAAGCTACACGCCCTCCAACAACCGCTCCCAACTCATTCAGCGTGGCAGCTGCACCATACTGCTCGATGCCTACAACGCCAACCCCTCTAGCATGAAGCCCGCCCTGGAAAGCCTGCGCGACTTGCCTGCTGCCCGCCGCATCGCCATCATGGGCGACATGCTTGAGCTTGGCGACGACAGCCAAAAAGAGCATGAAAGCATCCTGCGTTTTGCGGCACGGCAAAATTTTGACCAAATTGTGTTAGTAGGTGCAGAATTCGGGAAAACCGATTTTGGGAAAGCAGGAGCCTTGCATTTTTCGGATACCGCTGCTGCACTGACTTGGTTTTCCAGCCAAAACCTGGACGATACCCTGATCTTGATAAAAGGCTCGCGCGGGATACGCCTGGAGAAATTACTGGATTGATTTAGTGGAATTTGCTGCCTGAATTCCTTTATCTTTGGTTTCGAAAACAATCTCTATTCAGCATCTAAATCCTTCCAACAAAATGACTACATCTTTTATTATAGCCCTCATCGTCGATTGTATCGGCGTGCTCATCGGACTGTATTTCATCGTTTCCGATGCCCTGAAGCAGTCTTCTTCCAACAACTCGATGCTTTCGCTCACCCTGCTCGCCGCCTGTGCCTGGATAGGCATTGCTTACTACCTGCACACGCATGGCAGCCCCAGAATTGGCACTTCCATGTTGTGGGTACCGGCTATCCCGTTGCTGGGCTATGGGTTAATTATATTGTTGATGGTAGTTGGAAAGCCGGATTTTAGATGATATAGTCAACGCAGAGTGGTTATGAATGCAGCTATGTTACAATCATTTTAGAATCAAACTTTTGTTTCACTCAAATCATTCAAAATCACTTTAATCACAGTATAAAAGCCGCACTCTTTAAAACCGGCTCATCGCCTGCAACAACCTGTCTGGCAGCTCCTCCCGGCAAGCCGACTGGTAATCCTGATACGAGCAAGGCACCAGGCGGTGCCGTTCGTGTTTGCGCTTGGTGGCAACCGGCACTTGCATCCACCAGCGACCGCTTTTGTTGCTTTTCCAGAAAGTCAATTGGTAGTTGAGTTTGCGAAATTCTACGACGTATTCCGTCAATCCGGTGGTACTGGCCGGGAAATCCCCTTTCCTGTTGAAAAAGCCTTCAAGGAAATACCAGAGCATTTGTGCGGCAGCCTGGGCGGTTTGTCCATCGCGGTCGTGCTCAGGCGCGTACCCGTACAATCCAAACGACGTAAGCTTGTCGCTCATGCCAGCATAGCGGCATAGCTGGCATGCTTCTTCCACAAAAAAGCCGGATGGGGAGGCTTTGGCCACACCGGGGGCTTCACATTGTTTGAGGGCAGAAAGGTGAAAGGCCAGCAGGTCGGCATCGCGCAGCACAGGTTCAGTTTCTTCGATGGCTGCCCTCGATTTGCCCAGCCGCAGCAGGTCGAAATTGTTTTTTGCCAAAAGATCCAGCACATCTCCGGGTGTTTGATGTACCTGAAGCCCCAACAGTCCAAAGTGGAAAAGCAGCGGGTGCCGGGGGCTTAAAATTTGCCCGTACACCGTTTCGCGGCGGAAGGTTTCGTCCACCACGCTCATGTTGACCAGGGCTTTGGCGTCCTGGTAGGCCAAAAACTGGGCGCGTGCCAATGCATCTTTTGCGCCGAGAATTATGGGCAGCACCTTGCCGCTGAGCAGTTCAAAAACAACAGGGATCAGGAAAGAAGCGTCGGCCTTGCGCAAGTTTCCAAGGTCGGCAATGCTGCCTTTCGGGAAGGGGAATGTGCAGTGGTAGAGTTGTTCGCGTACTGCATTGGCCTCTTTTTCACCAACACCGATGATGGCAATGCGCACTTTTTTCAAGTCGGGTATTTGAGCCTGGTTTAAAAGGATGTTTTTCCCCAAAGCGCTGGGCGGGAGATTCGCCACCAGTTTGGCGAGGGAGGGCGATGTTGTTTTAAGCCAATTGTCGAGCATAATGCGCCAAAAGTAAAGAGTTTTCACATCACAGTTTTAACCATAGCTTTTTAACTACTTTTGCGCCGAACTTTTGCCTTAACCAATTTATACCACACTACATGGAAAGCCTCCTCAACAAATACAAGGAGAAAGCCCCCGAGATCGTTTTTGAATGGCACGATGAAGAAACTGGTGCGGAAGGTTGGATCGTTATAAATTCTTTGCGCAATGGCGCCGCTGGCGGTGGCACCCGGATGCGCAAAGGACTTACCCGCGACGAGGTTATTTCGCTCGCCAAAGTAATGGAGATCAAATTCAGCGTTTGCGGCCCAGCCATCGGCGGCGCCAAAAGCGGAATCAACTTTGACCCAAACCACCCCGATCGCCACAAAGTGCTGGAACGCTGGTACAAAGTGGCGCTTCCTTTGCTCAAACATTATTACGGCACTGGCGGCGACTTGAATGTGGATGAAATTAAGGACGTAGTGCCGATCACCGAGGCGCTGGGCTTATGGCACCCGCAGGAAGGCATTGTGCGCGGGCACTTGAAAGCCGCCAAGGGTCAACAGATCAATTTGATCGGGCAACTGCGCTACGGCTGCACCAAAATTGTAGAGGATACCGAGTTTTTGCCGGAAGGCGATCAGGTGAAGCACGCTGTTGCCGACCTCATTACAGGCTATGGCGTTGCCGAGTCGGTGCGACACTTTTACGATTTGTTCCATAATACGCCTCCTTCCGGGAAAACAGCCATTATTCAAGGCTGGGGCAACGTAGCTTCTGCAGCAGCCTGTTACCTGGCCAAAGAAGGGGTGAAAATCATTGGCATCATCGACCGTGAAGGCGGCTTGATTGCGCCAGAAGGGCTCAGTGTGGATGCCGTCAAACAATTATTTAACAACAAAGCAGGCAACAAACTGGTAGCACCCGACTTGTTGCCATTTTCCGTTGTCAACGACACCATCTGGGATATGGGCGCTGATATATTCATCCCGGGCGCAGCTTCCAAACTGGTGACACGCGAACAGGCCGACCGCTTGCTGGCCGGTGGCGTAGAAGTGGTTGCTTGTGGTGCAAATGTGCCTTTTGTGGACGATGAGGTGTTTTTTGGTCCCACGGCGCGTTACATGGACGAACACACTGCCGTGATACCGGATTTCATTGCAAACTGCGGTATGGCACGTGTTTTTGCCTACCTGATGCAGCATGAGGCGACCATGACAGACAGGGCGATTTTTGGCGATACATCGGCCACAATTCGCCATGCATTGCAAGAAGTTTTAAAAAATAGCCCAAATCCCCGAAAAATATCAAGTTCTGCCCTATTTTTGGCCTTGAAAAAGCTAGGTATCTAAGTTCTTTTTCAGATATTTGCGTGTTATTTACCATTTTTAATCAAGCACTATCCCACCATCCGACGAGCAAAATGCCTCAAATTTCATATTCGCAACAAAACTTGTTCACATTCATCTTTCAAAAAGAATCAACCCTATGATGGTTCGAAATCTATCACTTGCTCTAATTTTTACCTTTGCATTTATGAGCGTTCAAGCTCAGGATGCAGCACCCTACCGCTCATTTACACCTGCCGACCAGTGGGAACTGGGCGTTGATTTGGGCACTCCATTTATCGGTGGCGACATCGATTCAAAACTCGGCTTCGGAGGCGGCCTTCACTTCCGCAAAGCTTTTGACCACGTTTTCTCTTTCCGCGCGAGCGCCATGTTCGCTGCACTGAAAAACGAAGGTGAAAGCCCCGATGTGCGCTCTTCTGAAACCAGCTGGCTTTCAGGCAGCGGCCAAATCGTCATG
>CAYVPM010000329.1:0-4826 GCA_964453475.1 uncultured Saprospiraceae bacterium
GTGCGGAAGTTTGGATATAAGGATTACAAGGGGAGGTTGTCTTGACCCCCCCTTTTTAAAACCCTTGCCTGATCCCCTTTTCCATCGGCGGAACCCCGCGCAGCATCCAGCTTGGCGCCGGCGCGCCCATCAGATAATGATCGAAGAATTGCTGCATACGGTGTTGAAAATCAACGCGGTTTTGAAGCTTTACCGGCCAGTGCGGCTCGTCGTTGTAGTTGAGCATCCAGGTCGGTTTGCCCAGCCTGCGCAGGCCTGAATACAGCTCTATACCCTGATACCAGGGAACAGCGCCGTCTTTGTCATTGTGGAGAATCAACAGGGGCGTGTTTACTTTGTCGAGGGCGAAAAGGGGCGAGTTTTCCAGATAACGCATCGGATATTCCCAAAGAGAGCCGCCGATACGGCTTTGTGAATGTTCGTACTGGAACGCCCGGCTCAGGCCCGATTCCCATCGAATGCCGCCATAAGCCGAAGTCATGTTGGCCACCGGAGCGCCGGCTTCTGCGCAGGCAAACAGGTTGGTGCGCGTCACGATGTACGCTGCTTGATAGCCGCCCCATGAATGTCCTTGCAGCGCCACCCGCTTGGGGTCGACAAAACCCCGGTCGATCAAAGACGCAACCCCGCTGACAATGGCATTGTAGGCGCATTCGCCCGGATAACCGGTGCGGTATGGGATGTCGGGGGCAAAAACCAGGTACCCCCGGCTGGCATAAAAGGTATAGTTGATCTGCGAGCGGTGAAAATCGGGCCCGCGGTGGTCGTGCAGGTTATCGCTGACCTTTTCGTAAAAATTGACGATCATCGGATAGCGCTTGCCTGGGTCGAAGCCATCGGGCTTTACGAGCATACCGCTCAACACTTCCCCTGTGAGGGAAGTCCAGCGCACCAATTCGATGCTGCCCCATTGGTATTCGGCTTGTTGCGGGTTGGCATTGCTAATCTGTATGGGGAGCGCAGGAGCATAATTTTTGTCGCCCGCTTTGTCGAAATTTTGAACAAATTGAAGGTCAGGAAATGTCTGATAATTTTCCCTGGCAAAAATCATCGCTGCCTTGTCCCTTGCCTTTTGCGGCGCCCTGGAATAACTGAAGCCCTCGTTCATCCAGGGATAAAGCTTTCCAGTCTTCAAGTCGAGCCAGGCATAGCCTTCCTGTTTGTCCAATTCCTGAAAAAGATGCAACAGCATTTTTGCTTCCGGGTCGATGGAACGCTCCTCGGGATCGAGGCGGATATACCGGTAAGTCGTTTCTTTTTCGCGGCCATTTGTCAAGCGTTCGGGGCGGCGTTTCCCGGCAGGGTCGATTTTCCAGATATCGTATTTGTCGTAAACAAACACGGCGTCGTCGTCCTGGAGCCAGCCTGCAATCCCGTGCTCATTGGGATAATCCGGAACGTCGTTTTCTTCGTTGAAAAATGAGACTTTGTTATTGTCTGTCAGTCGGGCGATTTGTGCCGTGCCAGCATTCCATGCATACCAGGCTGTATCCTGATCGCTCCACCAGGCGATAAACCGTCCTCCTGGAGACAAGCGGGGATTGCAGCGCAAATCCCTGGCAATCATTTTTTTATCACCGGTATTTACATTGATGGCAAACAAATCTTTGTGGGCTGTGCCTTCCCAGGAAATGGCGCTGGCGTAAGGCTCCTCCGTAAACCCGAGCACAAGCGCTGCATTGCGTTCTTCTTGAAAACGCAACTCGGGGATAGCCGGAGAACCAAGTGGCACAAAACTGCTCCCGGAGCTGTGGAAAACGACCGGACAACTGCGTTTTTTATCAGCTTCCAGGCGTAATTCCTGCTGGGTATAAATCCTGTTTTCATTCCATGCCCATACTTCCACCTGCACAATTTCCTCGGGCAAAAGTGTGGTGTCGTTCAAAATCGGCGGTGGGGCAATTCCGAAATATAGTTTTGAACCGTCCGCTGAAAATTCGGGGCGCGCGTGTTCAGAAATGCCCCAGTCCGGGAATTCAGCGCTTTGTTTGATGAACTTGCTTTGTGCATCGGCAATTACCCTGGCCGAATCTTGTTGTAGGCCGCGGTAACACAGTTGCCAGGGGCGAATCCGGGCTTTGGTGGTATCGGCATCTATCAAAAACGCGGCTTGCTGGCCGTTTTCATCCAAGGAAAGCTGGGCAAGCTTTGCCTTCCCGCGCCAGTAGGGGTTGAGGGTATTGCGCTCCAGGTCAAGCTGGTACACGCCGTTCATAAAGGCTCGCGGGTTGGCGGCAAAGGTCATCGTGTCGCCCTTGCCCGTGCTATACAGCAAAACCTGTCGCGCTTTTTTTGCCAGTATGTAGTCCTTTACATAGGCAATGGTATCCTGAAAGCCGAATTCTGTGTTGCGCACAAAAAGCCGGTATCCATTTTCTTTGTCTTCTTTTTTGGCTTTTTTACCCGCCTTGGTTTTAGCCACCGGCTTTACGACTTTGGTGCTGTCTTGTTTTGCACTGGCGCTGTCTTTTACAGCGGGCGCCGGCTTTTCAGGCTCCAGTTGATAGAACAGCCATTTTGACCATTTTTCAGGAACGCTGAAGTTTTTCAGACGGGGTATTTTCTCCAGCTTGCCCGTTTTCAGGTCGTAAATACCCAGCGTATCCTTGGGCAGGTCATCGTCCTTTAGCTTTTTCCGGCGCAGCGTCTTGAGGGTGTCTAGCGGAGGTTTTATCCTGAAAACCAGGAGTTTGGAATCTTCGGAGAACCGGGCTTCCGTGGCCCGTGGGAAGGAAAGCGTATTGCCGTTTGCACTGTTCCACAGCTGCAGGGCCGGGTCGCCTTCAGTTACCGATACCTGAACCCACGCGACCCAGTTCCCATCATTGGAAATGCGCTGTTGTTCTATTTTTTGCCAGCGCTGCACATCAGCGTGTTCGAGCCTTTGTTTGTTTTGGGAATACAGGTAGAGGGGCGCCAGAAAAATCAACAGGGTAAAAAAAGAGCGGTGCTGCATAAGGGATGATGTTGTCTTGTTTCGCAAATAAAAGGATTTCAAAAGAATTGTGGGTGCTTAGGCGTTGGATCAGTCTTCCGGTTTCATTTTCCAGCGTTTGTGGCTCCACAGCCAGTTGCCGGGATTGGCACGGATTTCGGCTTCGAGACGCTTGGTATAAGCTTGGGTTATGTCTCCTTCCTGGGCTGTGGCGGGTTCCAGCCAAAGTGGCTCATATTCAACTTCATAATACCCACGGCGGACACGCCTGATTTCGTACCTGAAAACGGGGAAATTAAACAAACGTGCCAGCACATCGATGCCCGGCAGGGTAGCCGTTTTTTGTCCAAAGAATGTGACCCATTGGGCACGTTTTCGGCTGCTGGGCGATTGGTCGGAAATCAGCATGTAGGCCCAGGCTTCGACGTCTTTTTGTTTGCGCATGATGCCCACCGCATCGTCCATAGGAATTAGAACAAGCCCGCCGCGGGCACGGCGTTGCGCAATATAATCACCTATAACCTTGTTTGTCAATGGTTTATACACTCCGTATAATCGATCCCGCAAACCGGCTGGAATGGTAAGACCTCCGTATTCCCAGTTACAATTATGGCTTGCCGCCAGGAGAACCGAGCTCCCCTTGTCTTGATATGCCGAAACAATTTCTGGGTTCAATACTTTGCAACGCCGATTGATTTCATCCAGGGAGCTGGTATGAGACTTGATGGTTTCCAGGGTCACATCGGTGAGGTTGCGGTAGGTGTCCCGCACAATTTTTCGGATTTCTGCCTCAGATTTTTCTGGAAATGCACGCTGCAAGTTTTCATAAATCACCTTTTTCCGGTACCCTACAACCCGGTATAGCAGGAATGCCAAACCATCTGAAAACACGTACAACAAAGAAAAAGGCAGCAGGCGAAATGATTCGGCAATTATGCGCAGGAAAATGTAAGCGAGCATTTATTAATTTGATAATTCGATAATGTGCTAATTCGATAATTGTTGTCACGCAAGGCAAGTGTATGAAAACCCCTAATTAATACGGTTACCGAGCGCAGCTGTTCCATTATCATATTATCGAATTATCACATTAGTTTTTGGGCAACATTACCCATAATCTCCCATGCCCATTAATTTTATGAGCCTGCTGCAAACCATATTGGCCAATGCCTGAATACAGGTCGAGGCGTTTGGTGGTCAGGATGGCGCCCCCCCGGTCCTGGGCAAAAATTATCCGGTAGGTGTAGCCTTTGAGCCTACCGGCTGGGTCGAGGTCGGGAAGTTCTGCCAGCAAAGTAGCCCCCAGGGGAATGTAACGCAGGTCAACAGCGACCGAGTAGCCTGGAGTGAGCGGGAATGTACCGGCTCCCAATACCTGGTCGTCTACTTTGGTGAAGAACACATATACACCCCCCGGCGCCCTTGACAGAGCCGCCGAAGCCAAAATGCTGGCGTTTGCCATTTTGAAATTCGACCAGGCAATTGCCCTGCAACTGTGCGTTTTTCAAAGCTTTTTCAGAGGGCAGCCAGGCAAGCTCCAGGCCCTGGCCATCCAGTGCGCCTGCAGCAATGGCAGCCGGAGAAGGTATTCCCGACGCAGGCCGGCGCAGCATGGGCACAGGGTGTTCAGGCGTTTGAACGCTGCTGGCCTTGATTACCGGGGTGTAATAGCCCGTCATGCGCACGCGGTCGCTGCGCAACTCAGTCTTGACCTTATAAAAATCGAAGGTGGTCAACAACACGCTGGGGTCGAGCAAGTTGACTCTTTGCAACATCTCTACCGTTTTCAGCATTTCGCGTTTGGTGATGCCGGAGGCGCCGCGTTTTGGCACGTCTTTTCGCCGCAGGTACGTGGCTTGCTCGTACATGGCAGCCAGCATATCGGGTTCGA
>CAYVPM010000330.1:0-4824 GCA_964453475.1 uncultured Saprospiraceae bacterium
GTACAACATTGCGGTATTGATTGACGGTCAGGTATTTGTTCGGAAGGTGGTTTTGGTAGAATAAAGCATCATTAAAGCTCAAGTAGCCGTACCCTGAGGGGGTTGACCAATATTGTCAGCCCCTTCAGGGCGCGGATGCTTTTCTTCCAATTTTGGGTATCACTTTATGCTTTCAGTTGTGCATTGATGTATCCCAGCAACTCATCAAACCCGTCTGGGTGAAAACCTGCCCATTCTCCGTGCTTCCGAAACCAGGTAGCCTGCCGTTTGGCATAGTTACGTGAATGTTGTTTGATCTTTAGTATGGTTTCCTCCAACGGCATTTCACCCCGGAAATAGGCAAAAAACTCCTCGTATCCAACGGTTTTCAATGCAGGCTTGTCTTGATAAGGGAGCAGGTTTCGGGCTTCTTCCTCCAAGCCCTGCGCGATCATGAGCTCAACCCTGTTGTCGATGCGCTCATACAGGATAGGGCGCGGGAGCTCCAGTAAAATATTGATGACGCTGAAAGGGCGCTCAGTTTTGCTGTTTTGCCGGAAAGAAGAATATGGGCGCCCGGTTTCCAGGCAGACTTCCAGGGCGCGGCGCATCCTGGCCGGGTTTTGTTGGTCAACTATGGAAAAATACCTGGGGTCCAAAGATTTTAGCTGCTGTTGCATCCAGGCAATTCCGCCGGCAGCAAATTCTCGCGCCACCATGGCCTTCGTTTCCGAACTAACCTCAGGAAAAACATCGAGCCCCTCACATACTGCCCGCAGGTACAACCCTGAACCGCCTACCATGATCACAATATTAGTGGTTTGGAAGAGCTCGTCAAGCACTTCAAGCGCTTCCCGCTCGAAATCGCCCACGCTGTATTGGTCTTTGATGGATAGGTTGTCGATAAAATAATGCTTTGCTGCAGCCAATTCCTCTGCACTTGGTTTGGCTGTGCCAATGCTCATTTCCCGAAAAAACTGCCGGCTATCGGCTGACAGTATGGCGGCGCCAAAATGCCGGGCCAATTTGATTGCCAAAGCTGTTTTTCCAGTAGCTGTCGCGCCGCCAATGACAATAAGGTGCTTCATAATGCATAGGTACGGCAATCACCATTAATCAGACAGGTTGGTTTCCCCTTCAAATTTCGGAACACTAATTTTGTTGTGGGTAAATAGTGTTAGTGACTTATCTTCGCATTTGCGTATTAACAATATATGCACCCGAAATTGGTTTCCCAGACCATCACCGCGTTCCGTTCATGGCCATGCCGAATCCGATTTTAATTTAATAAATCGCCTACCGATCTATCAATATAAGCCACCCTCATCCAAGGGTGGCTTATATTGTTTTTCAGCCCAGGCTGGGCAAATAAAATAAAAAAAGCCCGGTCTGAGAAGACCAGGCTTTTATTGGAGCGGAAAACGAGATTCGAACTCGCGACCTCGACCTTGGCAAGGTCGCGCTCTACCAGCTGAGCTATTTCCGCGTTTAGCGGCGGCAAAGATAAGACGCCGGGCTTCAAACGAACAAATGTTTTTTAAAAAAAATTAGATCCGGCCGTATTTTTTTCAAAGACAGTCATATCATTCTGCCTGTTCGGCTTTTAACCCCAATTCAGCCTCTAATTTCCTTTTATAGAAGAAATATGTTTCAAGCTGGGCGCGCACCGGAATGTCATGCCCGGTTCTTCTGTACAAATTTTGGTTCTTGTTGTCGATGATCCTGGCTTTTACGTTGTCGTTGAGTTGCAATTCAATCAGGCTTCTGATCTCCTGGCGGATGGCCGTGTCGTAAACGGGGAAGGTTGTCTCGATGCGGTAGTTGAGGTTGCGCTCCATCCAGTCGGCACTGCTGAGGTACATCAATTCATCCCCGCCATTGTGGAAAATAAAAATGCGGGCATGTTCCAGGAATCTGTCGACGATGCTGACGACTTCGATGTTTTCACTAAAGCCAGGGATGCCGGCTTCCAGGCAGCAAATACCGCGCACGATCAAGCGGATGCGGACGCCGGCATTGGATGCTTCGTACAGTTTCTGGATGATTTCTTCGTCCTCAAGGCTGTTTATTTTAAGGATCATACCAGCTTCCGCCCCCTTTTTGGCTGTTGTAATTTCCTGATCGATCAAGGCATACAACTTGGAGCGGAGGTTGAACTTCCCGACCATCAGGTGTTGAAACTCCTGCGCGGGAGGTTTTACATTTTCCAGGAAACTGAACACGTTGCTTACTTCTGTCGTCAAACGCTGGTCGGCGGTGCAAATAGCGAAGTCGGAGTATACTTTGGCAGTTTCCTCGTGAAAGTTGCCAGTGCCCAGGTAAGCGTACAAATGCGGTTTCCCTCCTTCAATTCGGCGGAACAGCGCAAGTTTTGAGTGTACTTTCACGCCGGGAAAAGAATAATGTACCCTTACACCGGCTTTTTCGAGCCGTTCGCCCCATTCCAGGTTGGTCGCTTCGTCGAACCGGGCCTTTATTTCCACAAATGCCGATACCTGTTTGCCCCTTTTTACAGCCTCCATCAGCGCTTGCAGCACCTTGCTATGCTTGGCTACCCTGTATTGGATCACCTTGATATGGGTCACTGAAGGGTCTTGCGCTGCCTGTTCAAATAGGTTGATGACTGCCTGAAAGGACTGGTACGGCACGTGTAGCAACTGGTCGGAGGCGCGGATTGCCTCGAAAGGAGCGGTAGTATCATGCAGCACCGGATGGTGCAGTGGGGGTAATGACTTGTATTTTAAGTGGGTAAGCCCAAAGTCGGGGAATCTAAAGAAATCAAAGTTGTTGTGGTAGCGGCCTTCGGGCAGCATGTCGTTTTTGCGCAGGTCGAAAGTGTCCTGCAAATAGTCCAGCAAATGCGAGGGCATTTCACGGTCGTACACGAAGCGGCTCGCAGGACCGACCTGCCGTTTTTGGAGGCTGGATTTTATCTTTTGCACCAGGTCGCCTGAATACTCGTCGTCAATGTGCAAATCGCCGTCCCGTGTAAGCTTGATAGAGTAGGCATCCTGGATGTCATATCCCGGGAAAAGCCGGGTCACAGAATGGCGGACAATATCGTCAAGCATGATTAATTCAAAGCGGTCAGAAGCTGAAGGCAGCACCACGAAGCGGGGCACTTGATCTGAAGGTATTTTGACCAGGGCATATTCGCTGTGGGACAAGGGCTTCTTTTTTTGCCGCAGGTGCACCGCCAGATACAGGTGGGCATTGGCTAAGAAGGGGTTAATCCGGTGCTTCACCAGCAATACCGGCATAACGAAAGGCAACAGGTGGTCTTGAAAATAATTTTCTACAAACTGCTTTTGGACTTCATTCAAGTCGAGGCGCCGCAGGATGTTCACATGGTGCCGCCGCAGTTCTGGCACGATCTCCTTTTCGAATATTTCAGAAAATGCTTCCTGTTGGCGGTTTACAACCTTGTGCACTTCTTTTAACAAGGTACTTGGGTCAAAACCAAGTTGTGCCTTGGTTTTCTTGCCTACTTTTTTCAGTTTTCTGATGCCTGCCACCCTTATTCTGAAAAACTCGTCCAGATTGGAGGAGTAAATGGCTAAAAACTTCAGGCGCTCCAACAAGGGCACTGCCGGGTCTTTTGCTTCCTGAAGCACCCGATAGTTGAACGACAGCCAGGATATATCACGGTTGGTGTAAGGCAGGGACTTCATTGTGTTCATTTGAAGATGAATTAATGGAAGCAGGGTTAAAAAAAGCGCCCCGGAACTGCCGGAGCGCTTGGTGCGGGAAGCGAGACTCGAACTCGCACGATCGTGAAATCACAGGTGTTTGAGACCAGCGCGTCTACCATTCCGCCATTCCCGCAAGGTGCTTTTGTGCTGTGTTATTCATAAGCGGGTGCAAACTTAGAGAGATTTTCTTTCACACGCAACAAATACTTTTTTTTAAGAAAATAGGCTTTTGCTGCGGCCAGTTCCGCTTCGGTGCCTGTTGCCGCTGTCCACTTGGACAAAATAGCCCCTACGGATGCCTCCAGGCTACTTTCAAGGCTGTTTGAGGCGGCAACAGCCTCCTGATATAAGGTTGGAGAAGGGTCAAATTCCAGCTCCATGATTTTTTCATTTATATCCATCATATCCATCAGGAATTCCTGCGGGATGGTTTCTTGTTCGCCCACATCAGCTAGCAAACCGTGGAAGCGCATCACGTATTGCTAACGCAGGTCGGGGTCGGCAAGTGTTTTGTACGCCTCGTTGTTTAAGGTTGAAAGCGCCAGCGATTGGTCTTGTGCGTCTGCTGAGGCAAGGGTGTGGAAATCGGGGTGGTGTTTTCGGCTGTTTTCCAAATAGGCACGGCGCAATGCGGCAGCATCGACAAAAAGAGCTACCGGCAGGCCAAAAAATTCAAAATAATTGGGTTGCGCCTTCAAATCCATTAGAACGCCTGGTCTCAGAATAATTTTTGCAAAAAATGCCGCCAAACATCCAAGCCAAGGGCCAGCACCATCAAACCGAGCAGGATAAAGAAACCAAACGTTACCGCGCGTTCCATAAACTTGTCGCTCACTTTGCGGCCGGTAACGACTTCCCAGATCAAAAACAGCACATAGCCGCCATCGAGTGCCGGTATGGGCAAGAGGTTCATAAAGGCGAGGATAATGCTCAGCGAGGCCGTTACGTTCCAAAATATTTCCCAATCCCAGGAAGGATGGAACAACTTGCCAATGCTGATGACGCTGCCGAGGTTGTCTTTTACCGAAATTTTGCCGCTGAACATCTGGCCAAAAGCCTTTATCTGGTTGTTCAGAAAATTTACACCCATACTTACACCGCCAGGGATGGCCTGGAGCAGGGAATATTTTTCGCGCTCGGTTTTGAAATGTCC
>CAYVPM010000331.1:0-4806 GCA_964453475.1 uncultured Saprospiraceae bacterium
GCTCCTGCTCGACGAGCCTACGAACGACATCGACGTGAATACCTTGCGCGCGCTCGAAGACGCGCTCGACGATTTTGCGGGCTGCGTACTCATCATCAGCCACGATCGTTGGTTCCTTGACCGCCTGGCGACACATATATTGTCTTTTGAAGACGATGCTGAAGTGGTGTTCTTTGAAGGCAGCTTCAGCGATTATGAAGAAGCCAAAAAGGCGCGCCTGGGGGACATCACCCCGCACCGGCCGAGGGTGAAGCATATTCTATAGAAACCCTTTATACACGGAGGGCAATCACGGCAGCAGACTTTTTTTCGGCTTTCTTGGCCTAGACTTTCCAGGTTTTCAAAACCTGGAAAGTCTGAGCGCTCGCACGAAATTAAAACTTGTTCGTTTTTGGTAGCCAGGTCTATTGATTCATTTACAGACTTTCGTATGTAATAGCCCATGCTATTCCATCGGAAGACTGTCTTTACCTGCCATGACCGTGAACATGACAATGAACATAATGGCATAAAAAACCAATGCGACACAAACTAAAATGCCATATAACCTGAAATGGTTGCGGAGGTTTTTCCAGGCGTTGACAAAGGCTGCCTGGTCGGTAAAATTGACTGCGCGCTGGATTTGTATGGCAAATCGCAGGTGGAAAAAATGGATAAAAAACATAACGGCAACCACTACCAGTGTAATTACAGTCAAAAACGGCATGAGCATGCCGTAAATTTCGAAGATGGGGTTATCACCACCCATCATTTGCATCATTTGCAGTGTGGATGCTGCAGAGCCCATTGAAAGTAATGAAAAACCTATCCAGATAAAACCTAAAATGGCAAAAAACATAGCCCATTTAGAAGTTGTTATCCAGTTCCGTTTCATATTATTGGTGACGACAAGTCCGGAATTGTCATCAAAATTGTGTGCGAGTGTTTCGTCGAGTATTGACATGATTTGTTTTTTTAGGTGTGAAAGTTAGTCAGGGAAGCCACCCCTCATCATCGCCGTCCCGAAAACAAGCATTATAAGGATGAAAAGCGCCAGAAATACGATAATAAGGATGCCAACAAATCGGTAAAAACGCTTTAAGTTGACAAAGGCATAGTCCAAAAGGGCCGTGTTGTCCATACTGAGCGCCTGTTTCATTTTGGTAGAAAACAGGTAGTAATAGTACGCGGGGAAGAAGATTACAACGCCATAAAAGGCAACGACAAACAAGCCGACAATAAAGCCGCCTACCCCTGTAAACGCCAAAACCAGCCCCGTAATAGAGGCCAATCCAAAAGCAATAAACAACAGGACGGCAAAAAACAAGGCCCAATTGGCTGTTTCCTTCCAATAAAGGCGTACCTCAGGCGTAATTTGCAGACTGTCGTCCTTGGCTTGCGCCATGCCCGGGTCATTCGGTTGATCAAAGTTTTCCATTATTAAAATAGAGGTTTAGGTGAAAATTAGAAAGATTGTGGCCACAAGGTAGCAGCGAGCCAAATATATGGAACAACTTTGCGCAATAATTTTTTTTACGACATGTTGATCCATACTATTGACTTTGCCACGCCCGAGTTCGACGAAGCCCTTGCCATGCGCTACGAAGTGCTGCGCAAACCCCTTGGGCTGGATTACTCCGTGGAGCAAATCGCGGAAGAATGGGACAACATTCACATCGCCGCTTTTGATGGCAGTGGCCGAATGACCGGATACCTCAACCTGACACCCGTCGATGAAAACGTGGTAAAAATGCGACAGGTAGCCGTAGCGCCGGCATATCAGGGAAAGGGAATTGGAAAAGCAATGGTCGCGTATTCCGAAATAGTAGCCAAGCAGCGAAATTTCAAGGAAATAGAATTACACGCCCGCAAAACTGCTGTGCCATTCTACCTCAGCATGAACTACGAACTAGTGGGCGATGAATTTGAAGAGGTAAGCATCCCACATTTTAAAATGCGGAAATCAACAAACTCTTGATGGCCATGCGCCGCAGTGATTGCTGGGTATCGATGTTGCGCAGCAGGGTATCGATGGGCATCCAGTTCAGATCTTTCACTTCGGCCAGATCGGGGTCGAGCTCTTCGGAAGCGGCCAGAAAGACAAAGCGCAAATCGTAGTGCAAGTGCTCCGGAATGTCGTTTTTGGCGGGAATGATGTGGATGTCAAGATCAAAAATATCCTCGGAAAACAGGGTCAGGCCTTGAATGCCACATTCTTCAGCAGCTTCCCTTCGGGCGGTTTCCAACAGCGAAGCATCGGTAGGCTCCGCATGGCCGCCAGGCTGAAACCACTTGTCGAGACCGCGGTGGTGTATCAAAAGGGCTTTGTCTTTTGTGGGATTGAGTACCCAGGCAGAACCAGTTAAATGCCCGGAAAGGGTGCTGCGCTGCCAGAACTCATCGTTCAGGGAAACAAATTCCAGTGTCAGGGATCGGAAGAAGTTTTCCTCTTCGAAATCCGTTTGAATCTCTGTTAGCCAGTCTATAACTTGCCGTTTTTCCATAGTAAGGCAAATGTAGCAAGAATGTCGCTTGTACCGCTTTGGCGGTAAAGATTTTATCCCGTAACTTTCCCTGAAATTCCAAATATGCGCCAACTATACCTGCTTTTGCTCCTGATTCCCGCGCTTGCCTTCAGCCAAACCGATGCTGAAATGGACGAAATTGCCCGGAAAGTTCCGAATGCCAGCACGCACTTTGTGCCTGAATTGGCCCATTATTTCTCCACAAAAATAAAAGACGAGCGCGGGCGGGCAAGGGCGATATTTGCCTGGGTAACCCTGAATGTGAAATACCTGGACACAAGTGACAAATCCGAAATCTGGGCGACACCAGAGCATTTGGACTTGCAACGGCCCGAAAAGGTGCTGGAAAACCGGACGGCAGTTTGCCAAGGCTTTGCCAACCTTTTTCAAGCCCTCTGCAGCGCGGTAGGCATCGAAAGCCAGGTGGTGGTGGGCATCGTAAAAGACGGTGAAGGTGAGGTCATGCGCCTTGGCCATGCCTGGGTAGCGGCCCGGATTCAGGGCAAATGGCATTTGTTCGACCCTACCTGGTGTGTAGCGAAGCCGGACGAAGGCATGGAGGTTCGGGAAAAGTACTTTATGATGCCCCCGGAAAAATTTGTGCTCAACCACCTGCCCGACGACCCTGCCTGGCAGTTGTTGGAGTATCCGCTACGTGAACGGGATTTCAGGGAAAACGACGATGAAGGCATTTCCCAACTGCTGCGCAGAAATACTGGGCAGGTTTTCGCGTATCAAGACACCTTGCAGCAATGGGTTGCCATGGATTCTACCATGCGCTCCTTCAGCTCGGAAAGCCGCATTTTACAATTCAACGGCAACAACCAGCGGATACTTTTTGGGCTGGGGCAACAATACTGGAGCCTGTTTTTCGACCTGAAAACCCATCTTGATTCCATGTGCATCCAATCTATCGTCCAGGACAGTATTTTGTTGGATACAGCTTATGTTGCAGGCGGGATCAAACTGATGCGCGCGTACCACGACCGCGCCAGAACCTTGTTCAGCCAGATAACGGAACGGGAAAGAATTGAACAAACCAAGAAATTTTACACCCCAAAAGATGTGCAGGCAATTACGGAGAAAATTGAGGGCTCGATGTGGACGGCAGTGTTTGAAAATATGCGCACCAGTACTAAAAACGCGGTGAGCGAGCGCAACCTACAGGAATTGAGGCGGCTTTCAGATGCCGCCGACGAAGCATATGAGCGGGCATTCCGAAGCCTGGACTGTGAAAAACTGAGCAATACCTGCTTTGCGATATGGCACAACCGCAGTCTCGCCCACCTTAGATTGGCAGAGCGCTATTCCTTGTTTTCAAAAAACCTGATGACGGAAAAAAACGCTGAGAACCACCTGCCAGTGATTGAGACGTCCTTGAAAAGCGCAAAAGAACTTTATGGACAAGCCGCGGACGAATGTCGAAAACTCATGGAAATACCGCCGCCATATGAGTTTGTAAAAGAGCGCCTGCTGAACGCAGAAAAAGGCTTGTTTGTGTTGAAGGTGCGCAACATCAGCGCCCGGCGGATAGCCATCGGCCCGGCAATAGCGGAAAGCTTAAAGGCGGAGCAAAAGAATACGTCCCTGCTCAAAAAATTGACATTTCTGTTGGATGACGTCGCTGAAATTGCCACCCAGGTTGAAGAGCGTTCTGGGAAGTTTGGTCAGGATTTTAAGGAAGTAAACCTTTTCAATTTACACAATGAAAGCTACTCCTTGAATTTCTCCATGAGCCGTTTGTGCTATATTGATGCCTTGAACCAATACAACAGAGCCGTCGATGACAAATCGCTGAGAGCTGAAAAAAGCCGCATCGAAGCTGTGGCCAACGAGGCGATTTCCTGGCTCAAGCAGGCAAGGCAATCCATGGAGTTTCTGGAGAAATCCGGTCGCTCTTCCGAGCAGGCAACGGAACAGCGAGAACAGCAGGTGGGGCAGTTGGCCAATGGGATCAGGGAGGTGCTGAGGGCCTTGTAAACTAAATGCTGCCACTAGCGTTTCTGTCATCAATAATACTGCATGAAAAAGATACTCATTCCCTTTGCCCAAGTTCCGCAACTCGCCAAAACCGACATTGCTTATGCAACAGGCGATCCGCTCCTTCAGCCGTTCTACACATACCCGCCTGCATTGTTTGCTTTCGATGCTGTATTAGCCCAGAAAAGCCAACGTTCCTATCCTAGAAAAGACCTTGCCGACTTGCTGGAAGCGCAGTATAAAAACTTGCCAAACACTGAAAAAGTACTGGATAATATCGCTGCATTGCGGCTCGAAAGCACCTTCTGCATCACTACTGCCC
>CAYVPM010000332.1:0-4804 GCA_964453475.1 uncultured Saprospiraceae bacterium
GGCTACCATCCGCGGGGGCAATAAGTGTCAGGCTATCGTTGTTGGAATTGGGAATGTCTTCCCAGGAGCCATTGACAAATGTTTGCCATACATAAACGGGGTTGCTATAAGGAGCATTGGAGAGCATGGAACCAATCGTTGCGGTCCCCCCATCGCATAAATATATCGTATCTGGTACCAAAAGACTGGGACCACAGGCGCGAAGCGAGATGTTGTCAATGGCCAGGTCGTTGCCGCCACCACCAGGAGCGTTGTTTCGAAGGGCAAGGGTAACACTGGTTTGTCCAGGGTTGGAAATAAAAGAAAAACGCACCGTGCGCCATTGCTCATCCTGTGGAATATTACCCGTTTCGCACACTACATTGCCATTCAGGAGGAAGGAGATATTGGGCAGAATGAAATTCGACACATGGCTCTTGATCAAAGAAATAATGTCTATTGAAAACTCATAATATGTATTTTCGCAGATATCCACCGTTTTTTCGAAAAAAAGTCCGGGCTGATACGTGGCATTCACCACCATCATGTAGCCATTTGGTTCCGGGCCATTGTCCTCGATGTCTATCCAGAAAGTTTGCGCGAAGGAACCCCAGGGGCTTGTATTATTCGTAATACAATAATAGCCATCATTGGGGGGCGGATTGAGCTGATAGACAAAACCGGGAGCAAGGTTTGGGTTGGTCGGCAGGATATTGGGTATTCCGGAACCAAAATCTCCATTGGGGAAAATGTTTTCACCGAGAGAACCTGTGCAGACACTGGAACAAGTCGGCATGTGAAACACTTCTATTTTAAGCGAATCGGTATAAAAACAGCCGTCGGGTAAAGTGACCTGGCATTTATAAGTAGTTGTTTCATAAGGCGTTGCAATAGGGTTTGCCATGTCTGGATGGTCAAGGGATTCTGCGGGCGACCATTGGTATGCCTTGCCGCCCTGCGCCTGCAACTGCACCGGCGTACCAGATACCACCGGGCTTTGAAACGCGGCAAAAGTGGGCGTTTGCTGGTATAAGGAATTGATCTCAGCTTCCGTAAGCGCACGGTTGTAAATCCGCACCTCGTCCATAAAACCTTTAAAATCCGGATCATTAAAACACCAGTTGGAGCGACCGATGAAATTTTTCGACCGCGGTACGTTGAGGATCGGATGCCCTTTTTTCTGGGCCCTCAATACACCATTTACATAAATGCGCATAGTGTCGCCGCTGATGGTGGCGCAGTAATATTCGATATTGCCATTGGTGATCACATTCGGGGCGACCAGTCGACCAAGGGTTCGGTTAACCGATCCATTACTGGAAACCCAGCTTTCCAGCGTAAGATTGTTGCTCGACCCTTCGCGTCCAAACCAGATGGGCATACCCCCGGCATCTCCCGAGTTGTTGCCAAAATCTATGATCCGTTCATAAAAGGATATCACATCAAAGCGTACCCAGGCACACACCGTAAAACCATTTTGCCAAATTGCATCCAAAGCGGGCAATTGCACATATTCCCCCCCCGGTTTACCGCAATCGTTGGTGCCAGGGTTTTGGTTGAATAAAAAGCCCACGCCCCGTTGTCCTGGCACACAATCAGGATTGCCCGACAAGGTTCCGTGATTACCATAGCCGCTGTTGTCGTTTGCGTTGCAGTTACAAAAGCTGTAGTAGCCAACAAGATCAGGCTGTGCACTGGCGTTTAGGGCTATCAGCAGGATAAACCATGTAAATTTTCGCATTTTCTTACCAATTACAAAAGAAAGAAGGAATAAAGCAACGGCAAAAATAAATCGGAGTATTAGGATGGGAAACCAGAACGAATCACTGACAATGCCAAACAAATAGTTTTTGCTTCGGCTTGTTAAACGAAGAATAGTCGGCGAAAATAGTGTTTTTTAAGAATTGGGTATGGTATGAGGCTGCGTAAATTATCAAGGGTGCGTCCACCCAATTACGCAGAACCTAATAATTGTGGCCCAGCATGTGTCTGAGAAACATTTGTTGCGTAAATTGCTGATAAAAGCGCGTTTAAGCAGTGCCAGAAAACTGGCACCAAGTTGCCGTCACGATACAACGCCGCGCGCGCGAGGCTATCCACCACACCCAAAGCGTGCGCAGAGCCGGATGTCACCCATTTTGTCACCTGTTAATAATAAAAAGTTAGAAATGTATTTTACAAAATTTGCGGAATTATCGCCTAAAAAACACTTTCACCTTTCACCATTTTATAACAAACAAATTACATTCACATGAAGCACATTTTATTATTGCTGTTGTGCGCATCCGCATTAGCCTTCAACAGTTGCAAAAAAAGCGGGGAATTTGCAAAGCCAGAGCATATCCACTGGGAATACGAACACCCCGACTGGGAACACGAAGGGTTTGGGGATTGTGCAGGCACCGTACAGACCCCCATCAATGTCGTCACCGCACTTACCGTCAAAGCGCAATTGGGGGACATCGTTTTTGATTACACGCCCTTTCCCATGAAAATTTTGGACAACGGCCACACCATCCAGGTAATTGGCGACGGAAAATCCAAAATAACCCTCAACGGCGCTAGTTTCACCTTCAAACAATTCCACTTCCACCACAAAAGCGAACACACCATTAACGGCGCCACCAGCGACATGGAGGTACACTTCGTACATGTAGATGACGCTACCGGAAACATCACCGTTTTGGGTATGATGCTGGAAGCAGGCGCAGCCAATGATTTGGTGTCCAAGGTATGGGCTAACATCCCGGCAACCAAAGAGGAAGTAGTTACAACCAATGTGATCCTGGACCTCAACGACCTTTTGCCACAGGACAAAAAATACTACACCTACACTGGTTCGCTGACAACCCCACCATGCACCCAAGGGTTGCAATGGATTTTATTTAAAGAACCCGTTGAAATCTCCGAGGGACAAATCAACGCTTTCGAAACGTTGTACGAAAACAACGCCCGCCCGATACAGCCTTTGAACAACCGACTTGTGTTGGAAAAAATCTAAATTTGGCCACTTTTCAACTGTTTTTATGAAAAATTCACTACGTTTAACCTGCACCCTCTTGATGCTTGCGGCAGTAACGTCTCTGACGGCTCAATTAAGTGCTGGGCTTTCCGGCGGCGCTTCCATACCGTTGGGCAGCTACCAAGAATATACGTCCCGCGCTTTGGGTAACGCTTCTATAGGCGGCCAGTTTGGACTGGATTTGTATTACCAAATTCACAAAAACGTGGCTATCGGTGTCAATGTCGCCCACTTTTTAAATCCTGTTGATGCCGAGCAAACGGCTGAGGACATTTGGAACGAATACAAAACTGCCGCTACGGTACACGTTAGCGCTACACCCTACCAACTTACAACTGCCATGTTGAGCGTACGCCCCCAAACAGGTTCGCTGTTTGGACGCTTTTCGCTTTTCGCAGGGCTTTCAGCCGGGATGTTGGTAGCGCAATCGCCCACCTATACCCAGGAGCTCGCGTTGTCATCTCCCTTGCACCAAACCATTGAAAGCGCTGTCAGTACGGCGTTTGCCCTACAAGGAGAGGCAGGGTTGCAACTGCGCGTTAGCGACAACCTTGGGTTAGGGCTGTTCGCCAACTACCTGACATCCAAACCAACGTTCGAATTCGAAAGAAGCGACATGACAGGCTCACCGACCGAATCGGTGGAACAGCACATTCAAAGCGTGAATGTCGGATTGAGGTTGCAGTATACTTTTGATAGATCGAAAGTCGAAAAATGACAAAATTAAACACCCTTTTTTGTGGCCAGGCGATGACTTAAGTCCTTGCTTGGCCACAATAAAGGCTGTTCACTCAGGCTCTACAAAAGAATCTGTTTTTGCCAAAAAACATTTATAAATATAACCAAATCAGGGATTTTTTTTTCGACGAGGCACTCCTGTGCTTTCAACTGAAAACAAGAATCCCATCTCTAAAGTAAGCATCCGAGCAACCCCGTTCGCCCAAGGCTATCCACCCCCGAGCGTGCGCTTGGGGATCGCAGTAGAGAACATAGTGTGCCAGAAAGCTAAAAAGCAAACTATTTTCCTATTTTTGCAAGATAAATATCTTTCAAAAATCATTCTTTCATGAAATACCTCCCGCTTATTTTTTTTAGTTTTTTAGTCCAGCTAATCTCTGCTCAAACACCCAACGGCCTTAATTATCAGGCAGCCATCCGGGATGCTCAGGGCAATCCACTGGTCAACCAGGTAGTTTCTATTCGTTTCAGTATTTTGAACAGCTCTCCCACTGGGTCAGTTGCTTATGCCGAAAACCACAATAATGTATCAACCAATGGTTTTGGCTTGGTCAATTTAGTGATCGGACAAGGTGTTGTCGCCCAAGGAAGCTTTACCGCCATTGACTGGGCCAACGGCCATAAATTTTTAAAAGTTGAGGTGGACAATATGCTGCTGGGTACAACGCAGTTGTTAAGTGTGCCCTATGCCTTGTATGCGGAAAAAACCAATATTCAGGCAGGAAATGGCATTTCCATCAATGGCACTACGATCAGTAATGCTGGCGACAACGATAACAGCCCTACCAACGAATTACAAACTATCTCCCTTATCAGCAATAATGTATTGCAGCTGAGCAACAATGGCGGGACGGTTACATTGCCCGCCAATACGACCGCCATACAACAAGGCAATGGCATCGAAGTGAATCAAACCGGCAATGTTTTTACCATTACGAATACAGGCGACCTGAACAGTACCAATGAGTTGCAGTCCTTAAGCCTTACGGGTAACGTGTTGAAATTGGTACCAAATGGCGGAGAAGTCACCCTGCAAACTTCCAGTGGGGGCAACCCTGTCGCACC
>CAYVPM010000333.1:0-4802 GCA_964453475.1 uncultured Saprospiraceae bacterium
CCCAGGCTGCTGGCGCATTGATCTGGAGCATATCCCATTGGTTGCCCCACATCGGGTCGTTAGGGTTGGTGGCTACCAGTGGTTTGTACATCGGCATGTTTTCGAAGTACATTTCTTGTCCGGCAGCGGCCATGCTTTTTTTCAGGTCGAAGGCGTTGCCCGCCTTGCTGCTTTTTGGAATCGACAAATAATAGAAAGAGCGGAGGTATTTGGAGCGGTTCTCATCGAGTGTAAGTCCGTGTTCCTTTGCGATGGCCGCCACTTTTGCGCCCTGCTTTTTCGGAATAAGCACCACATTCGGAATGGGGCAAAAGCAGCTTTCTTCTCCTTTACTGTTGTAGTTTTCGTACACTGGCCCGATCCACTCCACTTTGTCTTCCAGGCTTTTCTCGATTTCAGCAAATTGAGCGTCATCAATTGGCTTGCCATCGGCTGTTTTGAGCCAGAACCGGGTGCTGGAATGGTTCACTTTTTTCCAAAGAATTTTTTTGTCAGGGCCTTCTTCGCTGAAAATGCTCAACTTCAGGCTGTTGGCCAGGCTTTGCACTTCTTTTTCTTCCATTGGTTTTTTGAAAGAAACAACAATCATCGTTGTCTCTAGCTTGCTTTCAACGCCTGGCGATGCCGTCAGGGTCTTGGGGAATTTTTTCATTGTTTTAATTTTAAGGGTGGAAAATAGTTTTGGGGACGCACGCAAAGGGGCAAAAAACAAAAGTCCCTGCTACAGGCATACGCCAATAGCAGGGACTGCAAATAGGTTTTGAGGTTTTACGGGCATCTGGTTTTTTTGATGGCACAAAGGTATAGGCATAAAATGTTATGATGCAATAGGTAGAATAAAAATAATTACAAATTTTTTTAAAATGTTGTGTCAGGGCAGCATATGGGAGGTTTGTGCAGCATCTGCATTTATCGTATTTTTGCCTATAAAAAACATGCAACCAATCCGAATCCACAACGACGCCGAAGGCATTCAAGCCGCCATCGCAGAAGCCAAAAAAGGCCTGGCTGAAGGCGGCATCCCCATCGGCTCGGTGATCGTGCATGAGGGGCTTGTACTGGGTGCAGGCCACAACCGTCGGGTACAAAATGGCAGCGTCGTGCTGCACGGCGAAATGGATGCCTTTGAAAATGCGGGGCGGCAAAGCGCCGACGTTTACCGAAAATGCACCTTGTACACCACCCTTTCGCCCTGCCCCATGTGCAGCGGCGCCATACTTTTATACGGCATTCCCAGGGTGGTAATCGGAGAAAATGATACTTTTATGGGCGAAGAAACCCTGCTTGAATCGCGCGGGGTAGAAGTGCTGATGCTCGACAACGACGAGTGCAAGGCGCTGATGCGCGATTTTATCCGGGAACGGCCGGCGCTGTGGAATGAAGATATTGGGGTGTGAATTTGATAATTTGATAATGGGATAATTTGATAATGGGCACAGCCAGCGTCAAGCCTTGCTGGACAGCTCCGAATAGAGCCGCCAGGTTTTGTGCATGACGAATATCGCAAACATTTGATTTACGGTGAGTATGCCAATGGCTAACAGCCAATAGCCAACGGCACGAGGGATACCTTTAACGAATAAATATTGAGCGACATGCATACAGAAACCAATATTCCCGAGGAGGTTCAAAACTATATCGGGGGGAGTTTTAAACCCTCCAGTTCCGACAAACTGGCCGTGATTAGCCCCATCAACGGGCTAACCATCTCCAACGTGCCATTGTCCGGCTATTCCGACCTCGACGAAGCCGTGCAGGCTGCCAAAAAAGCTTATCCTGCATGGTCGGCCCAAACCTTGAAAGAACGGGTGCAGTACATTTTCCGATATCGCAACCTGCTCATCCGCGACCGCGATTCGCTGGCCGCCCTTATCCAAACCGAGAACGGCAAAACGCTGGATGAAGCGCGGGCCGAGGTGGACAAAAGCATCGAACTCTGCGAATTTGCCTGTTCCATGCCCCAGATTGTGAGCGATGAAGTACAGGAAGTGAGCAAAGGCGTGGAGTGCCGCATTGTCCGCAAGCCTTTGGGGGTAGTAGCATCTATAACACCCTTTAATTTTCCGCTCATGGTGCCAAACTGGACCATACCCAACGCCCTCGTATTGGGCAACTGTATGGTACTGAAGCCTTCTGAAATTGTACCGCTGAGTGCCCAGCGTGTGGCAGCCTTGTTGCAGGAAGCAGGGGTGCCGGCCGGGGTTTTCAGCGTGGTGAATGGTGGACGAGAAATGGTGGAAAGCATTTGCGACCACCCTGATATCCAGGCCGTGTCATTTGTCGGCTCCACCAAAGTGGCTAAAATCGTTTACCGGCGGTCGACGGCAAGCCTCAAACGCTGTGTCGCCCTCGGCGGCGCCAAAAACCACCTGATCGTAATGCCCGACGCCCACCTGGAAATGACCGCCACCAACGTGGTTGCCTCTATGTCGGGCTGCGCCGGACAGCGTTGCATGGCCGCTGCGGTCATGATCGGCGTGGACAGGGTGCAGCACATCATCGACCGCATGTGTGAAGAAGCGCGGAAAATAGTACCCGGCAAACAATTGGGCGCGGTGATCAGCCAGGAAGCCAAAAACCGCATTGAAGGCTATATCAACGCTGCTGAAAAAGCCGGGGCGAAAGTATTGGTCGATGGTCGCAACAGCACCGTGCCAAACCATGAAGGCGGTTTTTACGTCGGCCCCACCATCGTGGATTATGTAACGCCCGACATGCCCATCGCCCAGGAAGAGGTGTTCGGCCCCGTCATCTCCATCATCCGCGCCAAAGACCTGGACGAGGCCATCGGCATAGAAAACGCCTCGCCCTACGGCAATGCAGCTGCCATCTTCACCGAAAACGGCGGATTTGCCAAAGAGGTGATGGAGCGTGCCAGTGCAGGTATGATCGGCGTCAATATCGGTGTGCCGGTGCCCCGGGAGCCATTCCCCTTCGGTGGCTGGAACGAATCGAAATTCGGCGTCTGCGACATCACCGGAAAAAGCTCCATCGAATTCTGGACACAAAACAAAAAGACTTCGGTAAAATGGAACCCGGAGGCAAGAACGAATTGGATGAGTTGACGGTGATTAGTGATTGGTGATTGGATGATTAGTGATTGGTGCACAGCATCTGTACAATCTATAAAATTGTTTTTCAGCACTTTTGGCAATTTTATTTGAGTTTTGGTGCTTGTTTGCTCAGCTTTTTTTGGAACAATTATCGATTAAAATCCCTGCCTCAAGGACAAATGAATCGAGCGGATGGGCTGCACACGTAAGGCCTCATACGACGGCTTTTCGCCATCTGCCGAGTAAGGAAGGATACAGAAACCAGTGCCAAAAGCGCTGAAACACAATTTTATAGATAGTACAGATGCTGTGCACCAATCACTAATCATCCAATCACCAATCAACTAACACAGAAATGGGCAATACAAGCGTCATCCAAACCAACCTAGACCACACCCTGTTTTCCTGGTCGAAACAATCGGGGTTGAGCCCCATCCACATCGAGCGCGCGAAAGGCGTGTACCTCCATGCCAGCGACGGCAAACGCTACATCGATTTTTCATCGCAGCTGATGAATGTCAACATCGGGCACGGCAACCAGCGCATCACAGAGGCTGTGCGGCGGCAAATGGAGCAGGTGAGCTACGTGTATCCCGGCATGGTGACGGATGTGCGCGGGGCGCTCGGCAAAAAGCTGGCAGAGATCACGCCGGGTAATTTGACCAAGACCTTCTTTACCTTGGGCGGCTCGGAAGCCATTGAAAATGCCATCAAACTGGCCAGGCTGTACACGGGCAGGCATAAAATCATCACGCAATACCGCTCCTACCACGGTGGCACCTATGGCGCCATCACCGCCAGCGGCGACCCCCGGCGCTTCCCCATGGATGCCCAACAAATACCCAATGTGCTGCGGGTGGAAAACCCCTATTTCTACCGCTGCCCCTGGGGTACTACTTCATTGGAAGAATGTGGTGAAATGGCCCTGCGCAATTTGAAACAAGTTATTGAATACGAGAACCCCGACAGCATTGCTGCTATTTTGTTCGAGGGTGAATCGGGCTCTTCCGGCTGCATAAAATACCCGCCGTTTTACCTGAAAAAAGTAAAGGAACTGGCACAATCCTACGGCATTTTGCTGATTTCAGACGAAGTGATGAGCGGTTTTGGCCGCACGGGTAAATGGTTCGGCATCGACCATCACGACGTAGCGCCCGACCTGATGTGTGTGGCGAAAGGCATCACTTCCGGTTATATTCCCCTGGGCGCTGTAATCGTTTCCGAACCCATTGCCCGGCATTTCGAAGACAAGGTAATGGCCATTGGGCTCACCTATTCAGCCCATGCGGTCGCCTGCGCTGCCGCCCTGGAAAACATCGCCGTGATGGAAGAGGGGAATATGATCGCCAACGCCGCCGAAATGGGGCGCTACATCGAGGAAAAAGTGGAGGCCATGAAAGCAAAGCACCCATCCATCGGCGATTTCAGGAACACGGGCTTGTTGGGATGCATCGAATTGGTGAAAGACCGCAAGACCAAGGAACCCATCTGCCCCTGGAACGCAAAGCCCCAGGATATGGAACTCAGCAACAAAATCGCCGCCTCCATCCGCGCCAACGGTATGTTCACCTTCGTACGCTGGAACTGGATTTTTATCGCACCGCCGCTCTGTGTCACCAAAACAGAAGTGGATGAGGGCCTGGAGATTATCAGCAAGGCCATCGAGATAGCGGATGCGGTAATTATTTAATGTGATAATTTGATAATTAGCTCATTAAAATATTTATAATATTTTCGAATTAATAAAAT
>CAYVPM010000334.1:0-4800 GCA_964453475.1 uncultured Saprospiraceae bacterium
AAGGGAAAATGTGGCAGTAGATTCATAGCATATTCGCCGGATGCGGCACTAGCATATCAATGGCGAAAATTGTTGCCGGCGGCCTTACCACTCAGGAATGGCCGGCAATAACAAATGAACCTGGATACATATTGAGAACCCAACATTAAAATCATTGAAAAATGAAAAAAAACTTATACATGCTTTTTCTGCTCTTGCAAACTATTTTCATAGGGTTTGCAAGCGCCCAAATGACTGAACCTGTAGCGACTGCAAAACCTGTACCGCCAAAGGCACAAGGTAGCCAAATGGATGTCGAGCCATTTTTCCATGGTGCGACCTTGAAAACGCAGAATACCCAAATCGCCCCGCTTGAACCTCCTGGCTTTGGTGTACTCCCGAATGGTGCAGCACTTTCACCAGAGATAAAAAGAAAATTTGAAGGGAACCCAGGAAGCAGCGCATTGCCTACCGACAATACAATGGCTATTTCCGACCAGGGCTGGATCGTATCGCTTGTCAACAGCTCTATCAGTTATTATTATGAAGACGGGAGCATTGCGCTGGAATCGGAAGATTTGACTTCGTTTTATTCCTTTTTTAATTTTACCGAGCCATTTTTTGATCAAAGGATATTGTTCGACCCAGGCTCAAGCAGGTTTGTCCTCGTTGCCCTCAACGGTAAAACACCCCAAACAGCACGGCTGGTTATCAGCTTTTCTATGAGTCAGGATCCCGCCGATGGATGGTGGACCTACAGTTTTGACGATGTTGCGGGAAGCGCAGACACGTGGATGAACGACTTGCAAATTGGCGCTTCTGCTCATGACCTTTACGTCACCGGCAGCTTGCTTACCGGCAGCAATTCCATTTCTAAGTCTGCCATTCTTCAATTTGACAAAAGCCTGGGCTACCAGGGCCAAGACCTCAATTACACCTATTGGGACAACCTCCAAAACGAAAGCGGGCAGGCTGTTGGCAGTATTACACCTGTATCGGCAGGGTTGAATACCCCGTACGGCCCCGGGCTTTATTTCCTCGCTGCCAGGGCTGATGGCGGCAATTCGCTGAATTTGTTCAAGATTGACGGCGATTCGGGTAACAACCCTTTGCTTTTCAATTACCCAATTCCCGTAGCTGCTTATGCCAAAGGCGACAACGCCGCACAACTGGGCGCAGCCAAACTATTGCAGGTTGGCGACTGCCGGATACAAGGAGCTTTTATCGAGCAAGGGATTATCCATTATGTGCAGCACGACCGCTTTGCAGATGGCTCCAATGGTATTCGCTACGGCAGGTTGGACCCAATAGCCCAAACCCAAACCATGCAGTTGTTGGGGGCTGCGGGGAAAAGTTATGCCTATCCGGTAATTGCGCCGTTCAGCAATGGTACTGACAATTCTACCACGGTGATCATAGGCTTTTGCCACAGTTCGGCTGTGCAGTATCCCGCATTTGAAGTAATGACCGTGGAAACAGATTTCAGTGCTTCGATACCGGTGCTGGCCAAGGCGGGCACTTCCGCAATCCTTTCCGCTACAGATACCGTTATTCCCTGGGGAAAGTATTCCGGCATTTGCCGCCGCCACAACGCAGCCATCCCAACGGTTTGGTTTTTTGGGAGTTATGGAAAAAACAACCAATACGGAAATTGGCTGGCAGAAGTAGTACCATTGGGGAGCGGCCTCAATTCGCCCTGCGAACAGGCAGTGGAGTTGTTCTGTGGCGCCACCGAAACGGGCAGTACTGCTGGGAATACCCAACTGCTGCCAGATTGCGGCAGTCCGCTTGGTACCGCGCCAGGGAAATGGTTCCGGCTGGTTGGCTCCGGAACAAACGTAGAATTATCGACTTGTAGCCCCCAAACAAATTTTGATACCAAGTTGGCCGTGTTCAGCGGCTCTTGTTCCAACCTTACCTGTGAAGCGAGTGCCGACAACAGCACCTGTGGCTCCGGAGCAAACAAGGCTGTCGTTAGCTTTTTTGCAGAAGATGGAGACGAATATTTTATTTTCGTAACAGGCGCCGGGACGGCGAGCGGCATGTTTTCTATAACTGCAGCCTGTATTCCACTCCCCACCACATGTGGCGGTGATCAAATTCTTTCGACCTGTAATGGCACCATTGTTGACGGAAGTGGCAACAGCCCTTATTCCAACAACTTACACTGTACGTGGACGATCAGCCCGGTTGGGGCAACCAGTGTGACCCTGAACTTCAACAGTTTTGATACTGAATACGATTTTGATTTTTTGAGGGTGTACGATGGAATCGACGAAACAGGGACATTGTTGGGCGCGTTCAGCGGCGATACCTTGCCCGATCCGGTTACTGCCCCCAGCGGGAAAATGTTTTTGGTGTTTAAAAGCGATGGCGCTGTGGATGATGCCGGTTGGGCTGCCAATTACAGTTGCAGCACCGTTCAATCGCCTGTTGCAGAATTTACGGCAAATCCGCTGAGCGGCACAGCGCCTTTGACCGTAAACTTTACCAACCTTTCAAGCAACAGTCCAACTACCTATTCCTGGGATTTTGGCGACACAGGCAGTTCAGCGGCGGTCAACCCTTCGCATACCTATACCAACCCAGGCGTTTATACGGTAAAATTGACCGCCTCCAATATTGCCGGGACGAATACCAGAACCCGCAGCAATTACATCACAGTGAGCGCCGGGGCGCAGGTGCCTGTCGCAGCTTTCAGCGCTTCTTCGGTATGCGGCCAAGGCAGTTTGACAGTCGATTTTCAGGATATGTCCAGCAATAGCCCCAGCAACTGGCTCTGGGATTTTGGTAATGGCCAGACCTCGACCCTGCAACACCCGACCCATACCTATAACACACCTGGAACATACACCGTAAAACTGACCGCCGGGAATGCTGCCGGCTCAGATGTTGAAGAGAAGACATCATTCATCACGGTGTGGGCGCCCTTAACCATCACGGCTACACCTGGTAACACGGCCTGTGTGGGCCAGGCCGTTACACTGCAGGTTTCAGGTCAGGCCAGCTATGCCTGGGCGGGAATAGGGCTGAGTAGCAACAACGGCAATACCGTAACGGCAAGCCCAAATATCGCGGGCACTTATAGTTATTCGGTGACAGGCAGCAGTGCCGGGTGCACATCCTTGCCTGGCACCATCAGCATTACCTTTTTCCCAATTCCGCTGGTCAACATCAGCGTTTATTCCAGCATTTCTTGTGTGGGTACGCCAGTCACCCTGACCGCTTCTGGGGCAGACAGCTATCAATGGGTTGGCAATGGCCTTCAACAAACTACTGGCACATCTGTAAGCGCCAACCCCGCCATGCCGGGGGCTTATGCCTATCAGGTAGTGGGCACGGCCAATCAGTGTCCATCGGCGCCACAAACGGTATCGATACAATTCAACAGCGCCCCGGTTATTTCCCTCACACCCACAACAGCAACCTTGTGCGCAGGAGAAGCCCTGACATTAATGGCTACTGGTGCAACAAGTTATTCCTGGACAGGGCCCGGGCTCAGTGGGGTCACCAATAGCACGGTGATCGTAACCCCGCCCATAGGAACGACCCAATATACCGTTACCGGAACGGTAAATGGATGCCAGTCGAACCCTAAAATTGCCACCATTACCGTCAACCCAAGCCCGGTTGTCAGCGTGACGGGCAACAGCGGGCCAGTTTGCCTGGGCGATACCGCTTGGCTCACAGCCAGCGGCGCGATGCAGTACCAATGGAGCGGTTCCAATATTGTATCAACCAATGGTGCTGTGGTCGCCATTGCTCCCGTTGCAACAGGGACATTCAGCTATCAGGTGACGGGCACGAGTAACGCTTGTACCAGTGAACCGCAGAATGTGCTATTGACCGTTATTTCCAACCCCTTATCTGTGACGGCAACCCAATCGGGTTGTCCGGGACCGAATTTAGTGTTCACAGCCAATGTTGTCAATGGGGCAGCGATCAACAACATCACCTGGTATTTAAACGGGCAGGCTGTTTGGGCCGGGCCAAGCTATACCCTGATAAACGCGGCCAATGGCAACGCGGTGTATTGCACCGCATCCCCACAGAACGCCGCGCCCTGCACACTGCCCCTGGTGGCTAGTTCCAACATCGTTACAGTAGATTGTATCCCATTGGCTGCAAATGAAGCACAAACATTGGCTGGGATCAGGGCCGTCCCGAACCCCAACAGCGGCATTTTCAATTTGGAAATCAACGCAGCGCTTTCCTTGCAGGCAAATATTTCCGTATTCAATGCCATGGGTCAGTTGGTGCTGCAACAACCCTGTGCTGTTGCGGCCGGCCAAGGAAGTTACGCCGTCGACATACACGCACAACCCTCAGGCTTGTACTGGCTTAAATTGGAATCGGCAGGCCGGCAAGAGGTGTTGCGCTTCGTCAAAGAATGAGGAAGTACCGTGATTTTAAACACATTTTTCAAAAACATAAAACCAGTAACATGAAAAAGCAATACATTCTTTTTGCCATTTTGCTGTTGTTTGGGTGCGTTTTACCCGCGCAGGCCCAACTAGACAGCACAGATAAAGGCGCTGTACCAGTAACGCCCAATTTTTTTGCCATCAGGGCGCAAAAACTGGAGCAGTGGGGCGGCAAAGTGCCGGGACCAGGCAATGGTTACAAACCTTTCAAACGCTGGGAAAATTTCTGGGAAAGCAGGGTGCTGCCCGACGGCAGTTTCCCCGACCCAAAAAAGAACGACGAAGCCTGGGCCAATTATCAGCAAGCGCAAGCCAAAAACAGTAAGTCTGATTTTCAGATGCCTGCCAACTGGACAAGCCTGGGGCCGAACAGCTCTGCAGGGGGGTATTTTGGTAT
>CAYVPM010000335.1:0-4785 GCA_964453475.1 uncultured Saprospiraceae bacterium
AAACAGGGCCTTTAGCCTTTTCAACCACAACGTTTTATGAAGAAAATTGCTTCTGGCGATCTCTTTGGGGGCCTTACCGCCGGTATTGTAGCATTGCCCCTGGCGCTTGCATTTGGTGTTCAATCCGGTTTAGGCGCTGCTTACGGATTGTATGGCGCGATTTTTCTCGGTTTTTTTGCCGCGCTATTTGGCGGTACGCCTTCTCAAATAAGCGGGCCAACCGGCCCAATGACGGTTGTATCAGCTTCCTTGCTGGCCACCTTGATGGTCGGTGGCGCCAGTTTTGAAGACAAGGCCGGCATCATTGTACTCACCTTTGTGGTGGCAGGCCTGCTACAAATTGTGATGGGGCTGCTCAAGCTGGGTAAGTTAATTCGTTTTATCCCCTATCCGGTTATTTCCGGGTTTATGTCGGGCATCGGGGTCATCATCGTTTTGTTGCAGCTTTTCCCTGCTGTTGGTTTGGCGCCGCCGGCCAATACGATAAATGTCATAACTTCATTTGGCAGCCTGTTCAGCAGCGCGAACCTCAACGCCCTGGGCTTGACGGCATTTTGCATTGCCATCATTTATTTTTTCCCCAAAATAACGACCAAAGTACCTTCTTCGCTGGTGGCTTTGCTGGCCGGCACCCTGGTGTCGCTGTTTTTGGGCGATGTGCCAAGAATTGGGGATATACCCAGTGGTTTTCCCGAGTTTTTAGGTGCAAGCATGTTTTCTGTCAACAACGATGAATTCCTGATCATACTGAAAATGTCCCTGACCTTGGCCGCGCTGGGGGCAATTGACTCGCTGCTTACCTCGGTGGTTGCCGACAATGTGACCAAAACGAAGCACAACAGCGACAAGGAGTTGATTGGCCAGGGTATCGGCAATGCGGTAGGTGGGTTGTTTGCAGGGTTGCCGGGCGCGGGTGCAACCATGCGTACCATCGTCAACATCAAGGCGGGTGGCAAGGGCAGGGTTTCCGGCGTGGTGCATGCATTCGTTTTGCTGATTGTGCTGCTTGGAGCCGGACAATATGCTGCCGTTATCCCAAAAGCTGTTTTGGCAGGCATCCTGATCACGGTTGGCATTGGTATACTTGATTACAAGGGATTGGCGCATATAAAAAAGGTGCCGCGCAGCGATGCCGCCATTATGATCATCGTATTGTTGTTGACGGTTTTTATAGACTTGTTGGTGGCGGTAAGCATCGGTATGATGCTGGCAACCTTGATGTTTATGAAAAAAATGAGCGACATTGGGGAGGCAAATTCGCAGGTAAAATCGGTGCAGGAATTACGGCTTGAAGATCCTTGGGAAGATGAAAACCTGACGCCCGAACTTTCCAGGAAGGTTATGGTGAAACACCTGGAAGGGCCATTGTTCTTCGGTTTTGCCAACTATTTTCAGGCGCTGGCCAACAATATGCCGGATGCGCAATACCTGATCATTCGCATGAAAAATGTACCTTACATCGATCAAACTGGCCTCTATGCCCTGGAAGAAGCCATATTAACGATGGAGCGCCGCAATATCCAGGTATTGCTGACTGGCTTGCAAACCCAGCCGAGGGATCAGCTCGAAAGGGTGCAAATTATCCCGGGCCTGATCCCTGAAAAAAACGTTTTCACGAATTTCAGGGATTGTCTGGAATGGGTGATCGCACATGATTCAAAAACCGCAAAAGCCTGAACCCTTCTCGTACGGGTTTTTTTTCATCATTGACTGCACAACACATGAAAAAGCTTTTATCATTTTGCTGCGCGCTCCTGCTTTTCAGCGCATTATCTACTGCTCAAAGCCAGATCGCCTGGTCGGCAGAAAAAAACGTGGCGCCGGCGGCTTCCGGCAACGATCATCCTCGTATGGTGCTAAGCCGCAGCGGCAACCCGATGATTGTGTGGAATGATGCCAGCCGCTGTATGTTTTCCCGTTGGAACGGGACAGCTTTTGCCAACCCGGTGATGCTAAACCCTGCACAGATTACCGTAGCCGGCGCCGATTGGATGGGCCCGGATATTGCCGCGCACGGCGACACGGTTTATGTGGTGTTCAAACAAACGCCGGAGGTATCTTCCGATGCCCATATTTATTGTATGCGCTCCTTTGATGCCGGCGTTACGTTTTCTGCGCCCGTGCAAGTGGATAATATTCCCGATAACGTGTCGCGCTTCCCCACGGTCGGGACGGACGATGACGGGCATCCGATTGTGGGCTTTATGAAGTTTGATGCCGGTTTTGGCGACCCTCGCTGGGTAGTGGCGCGCTCCAACGATCACGGCCTCACGTTTTCTGCCGATGTAAAAGCCAGTGGCTGGAGCGAAGCGGGCGCGCTTATCTGTGATTGCTGCCCTGGCGCCGTCACCAGTTCCGGCAATACCGTTGCGATGCTGTACCGCGACAACAAATCGAACCTCCGCGACACCTGGGTGGGCATTTCTACGGATAAGGGCAACAGCTTCACGCATGGCCTTGCCATCGATCAACAGAACTGGCAGATTTTTTCCTGCCCTTCCACGGGCCCCGATGGTGTGATTTTGGGCGATACCTTGTACAGCATCTTTATGAATGGGGCCAGCGGAAAAAACCTGATTTATTTCAGCAAAGTAGCTGTTTCTGCCCCAAGCGGCAATCCGGCCATACCGGTTACCGGCACTTTTTCGGGGCTTTCACAACAAAACTTCCCGCGCATCGCGGGCGAGGGCAACGCCCTGGCCATCGCCTGGGTGCAAACTGTCAGCGGATCGAAGCAGTGCGTGCTGCAGTTTACCAACAAAAAAGCAAACGGTTTTCCGGCAACATACGACACCATCGCCCTGGCCAATGTTGTCAATTGCGATGTGGCCCTGGGGAACGGTAAAATATTTGTGGTTTGGCAGGACGGGAACAGCGGTACGATGAAATACCGTTCGGGCGCGTATGTGAACACTTCAGCTGTTGCGGAACCGGCAACTGAAAACGGGCTGACTGTTTCCCCAAATCCGAGCAATGGCTTGGTGCAGGTGCAAAGCGATGCGGTGATTGAAAAGGTGGTGGTGTTGGATATGCAGGGACGGGTGGTGTATGAAACGACACCCGGGGCAAACCGGTTCGAGTTGGCGCTGGCGGGCAGTGCGCGGGCCTCCACGGGCATTTACCTGGTATTGGTGACTGTTGGCGGGCATACGGTGTTGCGAAAAGTGATGTTCCAAGGAACACGGTAGGTTTACGAACGCGCTTCAAACGGAACAACAAGGCCTTTTTCCAGGTAGTTGGACATAATTAACGTACTTTTTCAAAACACAAGCTGTTGTTCACCAGTGCATATTGACCATAATTCGGGATTCGTACGTACCCGCTTTTCAAGTACAGCGCAATCGCTTCCGGTTGTTTCATCCCTGTCTCCAGGATACATTTTTCAAAATTCAATTCTCCGGCCCATGACTCCAATGCCTGCAGTATGGCAGAGGCCACGCCCTGCCCCCGCGCTTCCGGCAAGGTGTACATGCGTTTGATTTCCACGCTGGTTTGGTCAAATGGCCGCAGCGCGCCACATCCGACAGGCTGTTCGTCCAAATACGCGACGATGGTATGTTGGAGGCCTGTGGTTTTGTTGAACTGCGCGTAAAAAGCGTGTTCATCGCCGTCCCGGATGGCAAGCTCGGCATCCAAATGCCTGACAAGGGCAATGAAGTCCGGGTTTTCAGCGTCGGTCCTTTTGATTGTCATATTCATGATACTTTAATGGCGGTCAACACCAAATCGGGCTCTTGCACCGTCAGCGAAACGACCTTGCCCTGTTCAAGAGCAAAAGTAACCCGAACCGACGGTGTGCCATTGTAAGTGAACACATGTTCTGCAGTTCTAAACAATCCACCGCCATTTTTGCCAAGTTTGCCCAATGACAACAACTTGCGCATGTTGATGCGCACAGTAAATCCATCCTCAGCGCCCTCACCGTATTTGTAATCGCCCAGGTATTTTTGTTTATCCGCTTCCTCCATCGGAATGTTTGTTTGGCGTATGTCTGCATTGCCAAGCTTTTCCAGATAGGCAACGAGCTTTTCGGATGCCTTTTTCTGGGCATTGGTAAGTCCTTCGGCGCGCAAGCCTGTATTGGCGTGTTGCAAGAGGGTGATTCCATGCGGTCCTGCAATGGATTGAATGCCCGGTTGTGCCTGAATCATGGTTTTTACGGCTGCATAGGCTCCCAGCATAGCGAATGTGAAAATGTCGGCGCGGGCGCCCTTGCTGAGCAAGTAAGCTGCGATGTCGCGGCGGCCAACATGTGAGGCCGCGCCGATGGCCGTTTCCCAGTCGCCAAAGCCCCAGTCCCAAGTGGCGCGTGCCAGTTCAGGGCGCGCATCGACGAGTGCTGTTACCCTTTCCAAGTTGAAATGGGAAGCGCCCACTACTTCTGCCACAATTTTGTCGTCGATGGCAGGGTATCGGTGGAAGAGGCCTTCTTTGGTGTTGGCGACAGGTAGCTGCTCTATGTTTTTGGAATAAACAATTCGCGGCATGGAGACCGTGAGCAATCCGAAAACAGTGCTTTTCACGGCTGTTCTTCTCGACATCAGGTTAAAGTCTTTCATAGCATTTTTGTTAGATTGTTGTTTCGGTGTTCTGCTGAACAATAGACAACAAACTTAAGCTTTTTGATGCATTGCTGCTGAAAATACGCAGAACTGCGTATGCCCTGCACGCGAATCTGCGCTGTTTTCGCCCTTTCCCATGCCTGCACCTTTGCCCCATCAATTCAACCACACCAAAATTTACTAAAAAACAATGAAAACGTTTTTCTTTTTCACCTATCGCGCC
>CAYVPM010000336.1:0-435 GCA_964453475.1 uncultured Saprospiraceae bacterium
CGACCGTCAATCATCGTCCTCCCAATCGTAACCGTCTTTGAACGAATCAATTTCCCGGCGCTCCTTTTTGGTGGGCCGGCCGATGCCTTTGTCCCGTTTTTCGGAACTTTGCGCGGCATTTTGGAACCATTCCAGGTATTTCGTGCGCTCCTCTGGGGGCGTAACGTCTTCGTAACAGGTGACCGCAATGGGCGCCCCTACCCGTTTTTCGATCAACTGAATGGCTTTGAACTGAAAGTTGAACCCGTCTTTTTTTACCGTCACGATATCGCCCAGGGCAATTTGGTGGGAGGGCTTCACCGAGGTTGCTTCCACTTTCACCTTGCCCCCCTTGCAAGCATCTGTTGCAAGCGTCCGGCTTTTGAATATCCGGACGCTCCACAGCCATTTGTCTATCCTGACTTTATTCATTTTGCTTCCCAAACGTTGTTGGCC
>CAYVPM010000336.1:445-4779 GCA_964453475.1 uncultured Saprospiraceae bacterium
ATTCGATATCAGCCATGCGGCGGCTTGGGTCAATTTCAATTTTGGCAACTTTGCTCAATTTGGAGGAGATTTCAAATTCGAAGCTGAGATCCACCCAGCGATGGTCGGGCAATATGGTGCGTGGGGTATTGTTTTCTGCGGGCTTTTCGCCGCGCATACCTTCCAGGGGCGCGTAGAACAATTCTTTTTCCCCGTTGCTGTACGTGACCAAAATATCCAAAGGCATGGCCATGCGCCCGATGCGGTTGATTACTACCTTCGTACTTTTGCGGCCCTCTGATTCGACAGATTTCACCCCATAGTCGATGGTATTGATGGTGTTCACCCAATCTTCCTTGTACCAATCGAGTTCCAACCCGCTTTCCTTTTCAAACACGCGGGTAACGTCGTTGGCATTGGGATGTTTGAAACGCCAGGTTTTGTAATAGGTGAGCAGGCCGCGGTCGAATACAGGCTTTCCGATGATGTATTCCATTTGGTTGAGGAATACGCAACCTTTCACGTAAGCTGCCATAGAATAGGCAAAATTCGTATTAAAATGGTCGGCGTGCGTTGTCAGAGGCTCTTCCCTGCCGCTGGTTGCCAGGCGGACATAGGCCATGTTGTTGCCCAGCTGCGGGTTGTCGTCCGCAGTCTTGCCAGGTAGCAAGCCTTCGCGTGCGAGTTCATTTTCCACGATGTTTTCGGCAAATGAAGTAAAGCCTTCGTCCATCCAGGCATACAGGCTTTCGTTGCTGCCCAAAACCATTTGATACCAGGAATGCAGTTGTTCGTGTACCGAAACCCCTACCAGCGAATTAAGTGGGCGGTTGCCCGTAATCATGGTCGCTAGCGGGTATTCCATGCCCCCGTCGCCGCCTTGAATGAAGGCGTATTCGTTGTAGGGGTATTTGCCAAAGCGCTCATTCATGATGGTACGGGCGCGGTTCATGATGGCGGGTAGCTTTCCCCATTGCTCGTCATACCCTTTGCCTTTTTGCCAGAAAAACCGCATGATGGAGCCGTCGTCGGCGCGTATGCTCGTGTGCGTGAAGTCTGGATCTGCTGCCCAGGCAAAGTCGTGCACGTTGGGTGTTTTGAAATGCCATACCAGTTTGCCCGCAGCTGGCTTGTTGAGGCTGGAGCCCGGTGTTTCATAGCCGTAACCCACTTCCTGCGGATTTTGAATATAGCCGCCTGCTGCCACCACGTAATTCCGGTCAATGGCAATTTTCACGTCAAAATCGCCCCAAACACCGTAGAACTCCCGGGCGATATAGGGATTGGCGTGCCAGCCCTGGTAATCGTATGCACAGAGTTTCGGGTACCACTGGGTCATGGTGAATTCCACGCCTTCGCGGTTGTCGCGTCCGCTTCGGCGGATTTGGAGCGGCACCTGTGCATCCCATTCCAGTTCGAAATCGGCAATTGCGCCCGGCAAAATGGGTTGGTTCAGGGTGATTTCCAGAATCGTCTCGTTTTCAGTAAATTTCACCATAGCGCCATTTACCTTTACTGACTTGATTTTTATGTAGCCAATTTCTTCCGCGGTGAGTTTTGAAATCCGCTCTCCTACCCTTCCATCCGCATCTTCGATGGTGCGGGAGCGCACGTCCATCATACTGTTCGGCTGAAAGGCATTGAAGTACAGGTGAAAGAAGGCTTTGGTCAGCACGTCCGGGCTGTTATTGGTATATTCCAGGCGCATGTCGCCTCGGTATTGGTGCTTTGCAGCATCCATATCGACGTTGATGTAGTAGTCAGCGCGTTGTTGCCAGCGTTCCGGCTGAGCATTCATGGCAACGGAAAGGAACAGCAGGAGGTTGAGGGCAAATAGCTTTTGTTTGATCATTTTATCGCTTTGATTGTTTATCGATAACGCAATGATACGCAAAGAGAATTTTCTATGGTGTGTTTTTTGGAAAAATGGCGCCTTGGGAGGGCTGTTCGCCGTACCTTTGCCGCTGTATCGAACAAAAGTGAAAAAAAATGAAACTACGTCTTGCCCTCGCATTGATCTTATTGGCAGCCATCACCAGGCTCGCGCTCAACTTTTTGCCTTACCCACCGCACAACTTTTCGCCGATTGCGGCCATGGGTTTGTTCGGAGCTGCCGTTTTCAACCGTCGTTGGATGGCCTTGGCGGTACCATTTGCCGCGCTGTTCCTGAGCGATTTGGTGCTGAATAATTTGATTTACAGCCAGTATTATACTTCTTTTACTTTGGTTACTTCCTGGTGGATTTACGCTGCATTTGCCCTGGTGATGCTGGTAGGCTGGGCAATGTTGCGGATAAAGGTTTCTCCCGGCCGTGTGGTGCTGGCAAGCCTGATATCTTCGGCCCTGTTTTTCCTCGTCACCAATTACAGCGTATGGGCTTCCGGATTGATGTATTCCAAGGATGCAACGGGCCTGATGGCTTGCTATGCCGCAGGTATCCCGTTTTTGGGAAATACCATTTTGGGTGATTTGTTTTTTTCCAGCGCATTGTTTGGGGTGTATCATTGGGTTGCGAATCGCCAGTTGATCGCGCAAACCATCTGATTTTACCACAATAACTATTTTCCAGCGCTATTACCTTTCTTTACCACTTTGAACTTTTTACCGCTTATAACTTTTCACCACCTTAAACTTTTTTACCACATAGCGCACATAGTTCACATAGACCGCATGCTTGGTCATTTGTGGGTTTTGTCGGGTTGTTGATGGTTTTCATTCAATTTTTTACTTCCTTTCATGGAAAAATCCACACTTGCCCCCAAAAAAGTTTCCGAAAGTAAAACCGTGATGACAGAGCTCATCATGCCCAACGACACCAACCCGATGGGCAACCTGATGGGCGGATACCTGATGCGCTGGATGGATATTGTAAGCGCCATTTGCGCCGGCAGGCATACTGAAGCGCATGTGGTTACTGCTGCGGTGGACCATATTTCGTTTCAAAACCCTATCAGGCTGGGTGATGTCATTACGCTGGAGGCGTCGGTAACGCGCGCTTTCAACACCTCTGTTGAGGTATACGTCGAAGTATTCGCCAGCGACGTGAAAGGGCAACACCCCCGGCGCTGCAACCACGCCTATTTCACCTTTGTTGCCCTCGACGATGAAAAAAAGAACCCGATTCCCGTACCGCCCGTATTGCCCCTGGCCAATGACGAACAGCAATTGTACGAAAGCGCCGCGCGCAGGCGCGAACTTCGGCTGATCCTTTCGGGGCGCATCAAGCCGAAAGATGCCACGGAGGTAAGGAAGTTTTTTGCAGATTTGGAATAAGCCTAATTAAACAGCAAACGCTCCCCCATTTTAGCTTCATTGAATTTCCCATCGTGCCAGGCAAGGTGCCCGCTGACAATCGTGGACAACACCTTACCCCGGAATTTATGCCCTTCAAAAGGCGACCAGCCACATTTATAAAGGATATTCTCTTTGCGCACCTCCCATTCGTGGTCGATATCGACTATGGAAAGATCGGCCCAGTAGCCTTCATCAAGAAAGCCTCTGTCTTCCATATTGAAGGCAATGGCAGGCGCATGCGCCATTTTTTCGACAATTTTTTCCAGCGAAATCTTGCCATGGTGGTAAAACTCCAGCATCACATTGAGCGTATGTTGCAACAGCGGCACACCCGATGGGGCATTCAAGTAGGCTTGTGATTTTTCTTCCCAGGTGTGCGGCGCATGGTCGGTGGCAATGACGTCTAACCGGTCGTCGAGCAAGGCGGGCAAGAGCGCATCGCGGTGTTCGGCGCTTTTGATGGCAGGGTTGCATTTGATCAGATTGCCATACCGGGCGTAATCATCGGCGCAGAAACGCAGGTGATGGACGCATACTTCCGAAGTGATCTTCTTTTGGTGCAGGGGAATGCTGTTGTCGAACAAAGCCAGCTCGTCTTTGGTGCTGATGTGCAGGATATGCAATCGCGTGCCAAACTTCCTGGCCATTTCCACCGCCCTGCTCGACGACAACAAACACGCATCTACGTCCCGTATCATGGGGTGGTGTTCGGCGCGCAGCGCATCGCCGTACATGGATTTGTAGCGTTCCATATTCTCCCGGACGGTGGATTCATCCTCACAATGCGTTGCAATCAGCATGGGGGATTGGGAAAAGATTCCTTCCAGGGCTTTTTGATCGTCCACCAACATGTTCCCGGTGCTGCTGCCCATAAAGATTTTAATACCGCAAACGCGTCGGGCATCGGTTTTCAGCACCTCGTCCAGGTTGTCGTTCGTGGCTCCCATAAAAAAGGAATAATTGGCCAGGGAACTGCGGGCCCCCACTTGATATTTTGCCTCCAGCAATTCCTGCGTGACGGCAGGTGGCACCACGTTGGGCATTTCCATAAATGAGGTGAC
>CAYVPM010000337.1:0-4776 GCA_964453475.1 uncultured Saprospiraceae bacterium
CCGCCCGCCAAAAAAAAATCTAAAAAAATATCACAAAAACTTGCTCGCGGTGCCTAAAATCCCTTAAACTTGCAGCAAGTAGTTTTTGTGTTTATTTGTTTGGGTTAGAATCCCTCGCTGCAAAAAGCGAGGGATTTCTTTTTTTTAAGCGAAAATCAAACAAAAAGGCTGCTTTATAAGGGCTAAACAGGAAAGCTTGCCCTGTTAGCCTCATAAAGCAGCCTCATGCTTCTTAAGAATGTAGCAGAATGATTTGGACTACAGGCGACCAAGAGCGCCTGCCAAAGAGGTGAACTGCAAGGGCCAGGCCACCCAAACCCATTCCGGCGAATACCACAACAGTGCTACCATTAGAACCGAGCTGGCGATAAATAGCATCCAGTCACGGCTGCGGTTCATTGTAAATTCTTCTTTGTTTTTCATATATTATTAGATTTGACGGCGGCAAAAGTAATAACGATTCCCCAATCCCCGCGAATCATGACCTAAATTTGTAGCGCTTCCAAATTAGGGCCCAACCCACAACAATCAAAAAGCCCTAATTCTCTCCAAATCCCTTTCTTTGCCCCAATCATCACTCATATCTCATCACTCATCTCTCATCACTCATCTCTCATTTAAATGATATGATTCAGGTTTTTGTCACAGGCGGCACTTTCGACAAAGAATACAATTACCTAAACGGGGAATTGTATTTCAAAAACACCCATTTGAATGAAATGTTCGAGAGAGGCCGCTGTGCAGTTGACCTCAACATCAAAACGCTCATGATGATTGACTCGCTCGATATGGGCGACGAGGACAGGGCCATTATCCTCTACAACTGCAAAAAAACGCCGGCAAACCGTATTTTGATTACACACGGCACGGATGGCATGGTCGATACCGCCCGCCTTTTAGCCCAATCAGATATTCCAGAAAAAACCATTGTCTTGACAGGAGCCATGATTCCGTATGCTTTTGGCACTTCTTCAGACGGTTTTTTCAACCTTGGCAGCGCCCTGGCTTTTGCCCAGGTATTGCCTCCGGGCGTATATGTGGTGATGAATGGCCGTTATTTTGCCTGGAACCGGGTGCGCAAAAACCGCCAAACAGGCACTTTTGAAGAGCTTGAAACGGACAGCCTGAGCAGGGAAGGCTGAATTATTTTGGCGCTAAAAACTCAAGTTGTCCGCCAAAAATCAACACATATATCCCGGCAGCCAAAATTATAGTGATTATGCTGATGCCCATAACATAAAAATACCGCCTGGGTACCTTCGAGCGCTCTACCGCTTCTGCCAGCAATGCGACAATCAATACGGCCGATACCACAGCACCGATACAGAGCGTTAATAGGGTCGCCACATAGTCGTTAAGTAGCCATATCAGCAACCAAATGGTCAGTTGTAGTAAAAAAATCTCTCCCAGTGATAGTTTGGCAAGTCTGTTCATAGGCGGTTGGCACATTTATCTGCAAACAAAACATAATTTTTCATGAGAAACATCCATTGCTTCATCTTGCTGTTGTTTATTTTTTTAAGCCCTTTGAAAGCGCAGCAAACTACACCAAAGGAAGAATGGCCCGCCGGCACAGAAGAGGAGTACGAGCGGCAATATCAGGAGCGCATCAAGAAGGACAAACTAAATGGGACGTATATCCCTAAAAACCTGGAAGAAGCCATGCTGGAACTGGACAAACGTATTTCTCCTGATTCCAGGGCCAAGCTCAAAGCGATCCCGGAAGACAAGGTTTGTGAAGTCATGCACAACCGGCTCGGCCAATGGATCATCCTCAATTGGGGCTTTTACGGAGGATCGCGCCTATCGCACTATATCAGAAGCGCCGGCATTACTTTTCCGGACGACATGGCAGATTTCCTGATCCTGGCTTATCACCGACGACTTAACGAAAAGCCAATTGGTATTCGTGAATTGGCGATCGAATTTAAAGAAAAGCGCAAGCAGGAATTTGAAGAACGGAAGAAAAAAGGGAAGGTGATTCAAGAAACGGTTACGAAAAAAAATAAGTAAAATTTCCATATCCGCAACAAAAAGGTACTTTTGTTGAATAATTCTGCCTTAATCAACTTTTTTTTTGCATTTTAATATGGAAAATCCAGAAATAGACCAGTTAGACCGCCAGATCCTCGCCAAACTGGTGGAAGACGGCAAAACACCCTACACCGATATTGCCAAACAACTCTTTGTTTCCAGCGGCACCATCCATGTTCGCATGAAAAAAATGGAAAATCTGGGCATCGTCCTGGGTTCAAGCCTCAGGCTCGACTACTACAAGCTCGGTTATACGGTTACGGCATTTTTGGGGGTTTACCTCGACAAAAGCTCCTTGTACGATGAGGTCGCCAAACAGCTCAAGCAAGTGCCAGAGGTCGTGGAAGCCAATTACATCACTGGCGCATACAGTGTTTTGGTAAAATTGATTTGCCGCGACACCAATCACCTGCACATGGTACTACGGGAAAAAATCCAGCCGATTGCAGGCATTCAGCGCACAGAGACCTTTATCTCACTTGAAGATACCATTGGTCGAAGGGTCAACTTTTTGGAGGCCGAATGAGCTTGGGCCGCCTATTCGCTCGTTTTTTGCACAAAATGCAACATAAATCCCCTTTTATCTTGCTCCTCGCTGGCACCTTGTTTTTGGCGCCCGGCCATGCACAATCGCCTGCCCTACCCTACAATGGTCTCAGGATAGCCCTTTTTGACTTCAAAATCCTCAACACCCGCGGTAAAACGGTTTCCTTGAAATGCCGAATCGCCAATACTGGCCGCGAAACAGTAGGCGGAAAAAAAACAGCGGCGGAAACATTCGTGGAATTGGATACTGCCAACCTGCCAGCAGTTTTGTGGGGACATGAGGCCGCACTGGCCGAAACGGCGAGGTCGAACTTGCCAAAAATAAACCCCGGCGAGATTTCAGCCCCAGTTTGGTTGAAATTCGCCCTGCGCACACCTGGAATGCCAACTACCGGTGGTTGCGCCGACCTGGTGCTGGATACTGCATACATTTATCGCTATAACGGTGCTGAAATCACGATGCGCTATATCTTGCAAAATATAGGCAATGCCGCTTTTGCAGTTACGGGCGACGGCATCGCGCTGGGTGTAAATTTTTATTTTATCAGTGGAAACAAACTGACCAGAGGCGCCATTCCTGCGGGTAGTTCCGGCATATTATTGGGGAGGGAAACCTTGACCGGATGGCTAAACCCAAAGCAACGGCTGCTTGGGGAAATGGTTATTGACTTGAAAAACCGCACGAGGTTTGCCCCGAATATCCTGATCGAATTGGCCGTACCCGCCAATCTGCGGGAATGTGACCGCACCAACAACACCCGTGCTGTCACTGTAAAATACTGATGGGGCTGCCGCAAATATGCAACAACCCCATCGCGCTTCAGCGCTTCAACCATGTCAGGCTTTCTTGAACAAACCCCCAACAAGCGAGCCTACGCCGCCGCCAAGCAAGGCGGTAACAACCTGCATAATCATGCTTTGGCCATCGCCGCCCATAACTGCCTGCAAGATCATGGGCAGCGCATTGCCGCCTACAGCTCCAGCCAACAGGTTTCCAATCATTCCCAAGCCGTTTTTCTTGAGCATGTTGCCAAGGTAGCCGCCACCTGCGCCTGCGGCAGTCTGAATGAGATAGGGTAAAATCTGCTCCATTTTGTTTTGATTTAAGTGAATAATAAAAGGTTGGTATTTCAAACCGAAAACTAGACACTTGTTTTGATATTGCAAATTATTATTGCATTAAATTTTAACTCTTTTACTGCTTCACTAATAAACACCCAAAATCAATATCTTTCCGGAAAGCGGCTTGCGTTAAAATTTCTCCCAAATCAGCCTTAGGTTTGCCCTTTCAAAAACGCCTATCTCAATAAATATCCAATAATGCGACTTTTAATTGCAATTTTGATGCTGGTTTTTTCCGCCACTGCATTTTGTCAAAACACCGAGTTGTTCTTCCCCCGCAATTTTGAAGCATCCTACACCAAAGGAATTCGTTCTGCTGATGGCAAACCTGGCCCAAACTACTGGCAGAACAGGAGCGACTACAAAATACAAGTAGAACTTGACCCGAAGGAACACGAAGTGGAGGGCTTCCAGGAAACTACGTATTACAACAACAGTCCCGACAGCCTGAAAATGATCAGGGTCAAACTTCAACACGACCTGTATAAAAAAGGAGGGCAACGCGCTGCCGATGTAGATCCAAAAGACCTGACCGATGGGGTGGAGATCAATAAGTTGGAAATTAACGGCGTCCCCGTCCCCAAAGGAAAGCAACGCCGGCACGACAGCTTCCTGGACATCCGCTTGGCGGCTCCCTTGGCGCCAAACGCGTCGCTGAAGATGACGGTTGCCTGGGAATTTACCATGCCACAAGACCCGGGTGCTACCAGGGAGTGTGTTTGTGCGCCCGGCACCTACTTCATCCCTTATTTTTACCCGGAAATTGCCGTGTACGACGACCTCCATGGATGGGCAGACGCGCCGTACAACGGCCTGCAGGAATTTTATCACGACTTTTCCAATTACGATGTGCGCATTACCTTGCCAAGCGGTTATGCCGCCTGGGCCACCGGCGAATGGCAAAACGCTGCCAATATGCTACAGCCCCAGATTTTGGAGCGCTGGAATAAGGCACATACCGGCAGCGACATCGTTTCCGTTTTCTCTGCGGAAGAAATAAAAGGCGGGAAAGTGTTTCAAAAGGCCAAAAAGAACGTGTTCCACTTTGTCGCCACCGATGTGCCCGACTTCACC
>CAYVPM010000338.1:0-4773 GCA_964453475.1 uncultured Saprospiraceae bacterium
GGCGACGACTTTTCAGCATTGGATGCCGACGAATACCTGATTGCAGAGGCCATCCTGCTGCAACCAGAAATCACGGTGGAGGATGCTCGTAAGATTTTGAACAAAAAAACCGTTTTCCCGGTCATTCAAAGGCTGCTCAATAAAGGTGTGCTGTTTTTGCGGGAAGATTTGCAGGAAAAATTCAAGGCAAAAAAAATAGCGGCGGTGCGCCTGGCAGCCCCATACAGCGGCCAGCCGGAACGGATGAGAACGCTTTTTGCCGAACTTGAATCCAGGGAACGCCAAATGGAAATCCTGATGGCGTATTTGGTGCTGGAAAAAAACGAGCCATTTGTGCGCAAAAATGCCCTGCTTGAAAAGGCCGACGTATCCGAGGCTTCCTTGCGCACCCTGGTAAAAAAAGGAATATTCGAAATTTACGACCGCGAGGTGAGCCGTTTGGGCGCTTATGAAGATGAACTTTCTGAAGCTGGCGAACCCTCTGCCCAGCAAACGCGTGCCTTGGCTGAAATTGGGGCCCATTTCAAGAAAAAAGACGTGGTACTCCTGTACGGCGTTACCGGGAGCGGCAAAACCAGGGTATATATGGAGCAGATCCGGGAAGTGCTGAAAAACGGCGGACAAGTGCTGTACCTATTGCCCGAAATTGCGCTTACTACGCAGATTGTCAGTCGTTTACAGAAAATATTCGGACCGGAAATATCCGTGTACCATTCCAAAATAAACACCAATGAACGGGTAGAGGTTTGGAAATCGGCCTATTCGGGCAAGCCTGTCATACTCGCAGCGCGGAGTGGCCTCTTCCTCCCATTCCATAAGCTACAGCTCATCATTGTTGACGAAGAGCACGATCCTTCTTTCAAACAATACGACCCGGCGCCTCGCTATCACGCTCGTGATACGGCTGTTTTTTTGGCAAAATTGTACGGCGCCAGGGTGCTGCTCGGTACGGCCACCCCTTCTCTGGAAAGTTGGCACAATGCTATTACGGGAAAATATGGACTGGTGGAGATGCCCGAGCGCTTTGGCGGGCTTGAATTGCCCAGCATCAGCACCATCGACTTGCGGGAACAGATGAAGACCAAACAGATGCAGAGCATTTTCTCCACGCCCTTGATGGAGCAACTGGAAAGCACCCTTGCCAAAAACGAGCAAGCGATCCTTTTTCAAAACCGCCGTGGCTACGCGCCGATGCTGGAATGTCAGGTCTGCGGCTGGAACGCGATGTGCAAGCATTGTGATGTAAGCCTCACTTTCCACAAATTTACCAACCGCTTGCGTTGCCATTACTGTGGTTATACCGAGGAACCGACGACCGTATGCCCGGCATGTGGTTCCGGGAAAATCACCTTGAAAGGATTTGGTACTGAAAAAATCGAAGACGAACTGAAGATATTCCTGCCCAAAGCCCGCATCGGGCGCATGGACATGGACACGGCCGGTAAAAAATCCAGCCTCATTGCCCTGCTCAACGACTTTGAAGAGCGGCGGCTCGATATCCTCGTGGGTACACAAATGGTCACCAAAGGCCTCGACTTTGACAATGTGGCATTCGTTGGCGTGTTGGGCGCCGATGCGCTTACCAAGTTCCCCGATTTCAGGTCGGGCGAGCGGGCTTTTCAATTGTTGACCCAGGTTGCGGGCCGGGCTGGCCGCAAAAAGAAGCAGGGAACGGTACATATTCAAGCTTTCGACCCGGCACATCCGGTTATCCTGGAAGTATTGCGCGGCGATTTCAAAGGCTTTGCCGCACGTGAATTGAAAGAGCGACAGGAATTCAAGTACCCACCGTATTACCGGTTGATCCAAATCGAACTGCGGCACAAAGACCCAAAAATCGTGAATGCGGCTGCCGCTTTTTTCGGAAAAGCCCTTCGGGAAAAGATGGGCTCGCGGGTGCTTGGCCCTGTAATCCCAAACATCGAGCGGGTGCGCAACTACTACGGGCAGCACATTTTGTTGAAATTGGAAAAATCCGCGCCTGTGCTGGCAGGCGCCAAGTCCCTCATCCGTCTTGTTTCGGAAATTATGGTCGGCAAGCCAGGCTTTTCACAGGTCTTTGTGGCGGTGGATGTGGATCCAATATAGTTAATTACAAGTATATTGTTATTTATTTCTTAAAGCAGCAGCGTTGCCCTAACCATGCTGCGTTGCAGTATCGTCTATTGGCCAGTATTAAAATTTTCACTAAATCAACTCAAATGTATCGTATGAATTTCAAATGCTTCATTTTCGCACTTTTTCTGTCGCTTGGATTCTTTAACAAACAAGCAACAGCCCAGGATTCTTCCCCAAACCGGGAGATCGGGCTTCAATTCAGCAATGTCAATTTCAGTGGGGACGGGGCCTTCAGCATGTTTTTCAAAAAGGAAATCAAGGAAAATGTGTATCGCAGGATCCGCGCATTTTATGGCAATGTAGGCCTTATCTTTTCGGAGTCAAATTCCATCTTTAATGGTTCAGCAGGTATTGCGATAGGTCGCGAAAAACGGAAAGCACTGGATGAAAAACTGCTTTTTTATCAAGGGCCAGAGGTTTCAATTTCAGCAGGAGCAAGCCATAACAATTTTTCGGTCTATTCTGGCAATGTGCGGTTTGGCTGGGTAGTTGGCTTGCAACACAGCTTTAACGAGCGCTGGGCTATCAACCTCGAAGCAATTCCAGGTATCGGTGTTGGGCTTTCGGGCGCTAGCAACGTAGACGCGCAGGTTCAGACAAACCTTGGCCTTAGCAGCAATGTGTCATTGGGCATTGTGCGGAAATTTTAAGCCTGTTCTTTCTGATCTGGCTCATTGGAAAGCCATAACCCGGACAATTGTCAAGGTATGGCCAATATAGGCCAGAATATTCGTGCCCTGAAGCGCTTTCTCGATCTTTTATCGATGAGAAAGCCGCTTCAGGGCACTTTTTTTGGCAGAAGTCCGTAAAAATTGCTCAAATTTAGCGGTGTAGGCCCTTCAACGCCAGTAGTCGCAATGTAAAACTGAGTTTATATTTTCCCCTATACATGGAATTGCGCGTGAAAGAGCAAGCAGGAGCTATTGGTATGCGCTAAAACCCATAAATCTGGCGTTTGAATGGAAATAATGTATTTTCGCCCCTGCTGTAGCAATTTATGGATATCTATACCCGCAAATCAAGGTGGAAATGGTACTTGGCAGCCACCGGCATTCTTATCATCATGTTGTCGCTTTGGTACACCAAGTACCTCGCGGATCAGCTTGCTACCCGTGAAAAGCAACAGGTTGAACAATATCTTGCTGCACAACAATTGCTTGGCAAAGCAGAAACCGACCCAAACCAGTTTTTTAATTGCGACGTCAGCTTCCCCCTTCAAGTCGTGCAGGACAACAACACCGTGCCCATTTTACTTATTGGTGATAATGGTAAAATTGACGGCTATGTAAATATCGGCGAAGACAGCATGGGGTTCATCGACCCTGTGAAACTGGAGAAGATTCGGAAAACGATGGTCGAAGAAGGGGCCGATACACTGCACATCAACCCTACGGGAGACGTTCACCAGGTTGTTATGTATTCCAAATCCAAGCTTTTAGACCTGTTGGAGTGGTATCCATACCTGCAACTCCTGCTCATTTCCGCCTTTATCACCTTGGGATACCTTGGCTTTAGCGCGGCCCGACGAGCAGAGCAGAACAAAGTCTGGCTCGGCATGGCCAAAGAGACTGCCCACCAGCTCGGTACGCCCATTACCGCTATTTTGGGCTGGATAGAAACGCTAAAGGCCGTTAATGAAGACAGGCCCGACAACCAGGAAATGCTCACCGAGCTTCGGAACGATGTAACCAGGCTGGAATTGGTGGCCGATCGTTTTTCCAAAATTGGCGCCACACCGGAACTGAGCGCCGTCAACTTGTACGAAGAACTGGATGCATGCCGACAATACATGCAACGCCGGTCGCCACGCCGCGTCACTTTTGAATTCCCGGACCCAAGCGCACAAGCCCCATTGGTAGCTTACCTGAATCCGCCCCTGTTCGACTGGGTCATTGAAAACCTTTTGAGAAACGCTATTGATGCCATGGAAGAGGGTGTCGGCACCATCTCGGCACGTATCTATACCGAAGGCCGCTGGGCCTGTATCGACATCAGTGACACAGGCAAAGGCATTCCCTCAAGCAAATTCAGCACGGTTTTCAAGCCCGGCTATAGTACCAAAAAGCGCGGCTGGGGCTTGGGACTCTCCCTTTCGCGGCGCATTATGGTCGAATACCACAAAGGGAAAATTTTTGTCAAAAAGTCGGAACTGGGCAAGGGCGCCACCTTTACGCTGAAAGTGCGGACAGGACAGGTGGGCTGAGTTTGCAGCCTTGAAATGAGAACAGCGCAATGCCCCCATTTTTCACGACATTTGTGCCATTCCATTCTCCTTAGTACTATGGCCAGACTTTCCCGTTTTGTTGTAATCCTTGTCTTTTTCATCACGACTCCACGCCTCTGCGCACAGGATCTCCAAAAGATTGGGCATCTTTCTTACGCACCCGTCACCCTGGCGGGTTGCTGGCACCATGTGGACAGCAGTGGCGGCGAGTGGGCGCTGGTGGGCACCAGCGTTGGGCTGAGCCTGGTGGACGTCAATGACCCAACCCAGCCTGTCGAGCGCTTTAACGTTCCGGGAATCACCAACAATTGGCGCGAGGTGCGCAGCTGGGCCGGTTTTGCGTATGTAGGCTCCGAAGCGCCGGGAAGCGGCATCACCATTGTTGATTTGCGGGAGCTTCCCGATACAATCCAGTGGAAGGTTTGGCGGGG
>CAYVPM010000339.1:0-4771 GCA_964453475.1 uncultured Saprospiraceae bacterium
CGCGCACCAACTGGGCTCGGGGGTGCTAGAAAGGGTCGGCCTGGTGCCCGTATTGGAAGAGCTCTGCCAGGACATCGCGGACGGCAAAAAGCTCTCTGTAGATTTTTCCTGCTATGGCATGGAAACGCGCCTGAACTTTTTCCAGGAAATTAACATCCTCCGCATCATACAGGAGTTGGTGAGCAACACCCTGAAATACGCCGATGCCAGCCAGCTTTCCGTGCAAATAAACCGGATAGGTAATGACCTGAACATTATGGTAGAGGACAACGGCAGGGGCTTCGATCCAGCCAATACCCACAACCGCGGCATCGGCATGCAAAACGTTGAAGACAGGATCAGGGCCCTTAACGGAACCATTCAAGTGGAGAGCCAGCCCACAACCGGCACGAGCGTCATACTCAACATCCCCATTCAAACATTCGAAAACCCGATACAACATGATGAACAGGCCCATTAAAATAGTCATTACCGACGATCATGAAATCGTGCTGGACGGCCTGAAGGCTATTCTGGCGCCCGCAACGGGCGCAGCGGCACAAGAGGAACCCGACAGTCTCCTGCCTGTTGGAATCAACTACGACAAACACCCGTTTCAAGTAATCGGAGTGGCCAAAAGCGGGGAAGACCTCATGGATCGGATGGAGGCAATGCGTCATGCTGACATATTGGTGCTGGACTATTCCATGCCTGGCATGAACGGAATCGAGGCAGCCGTATTGGCCAAAAAAAGCCACCCGCACATCAAGGTCGTATTGTTCTCCATGTATGAATCTGATGCCCTGATAAAGGATGCATTTGCCTGCAACATTGAAGGATATGTCACCAAAGGTGAAGGCCGGCAGCGCTTGCTGGATGTTATCAAAAGGGTGCACAAGGGTGAAAAAGTGTACCCGCAGATTAAAAATCCTGCCGCTGCGATACCGGTAATAGGCAAAGCAGGCGCTTCAGAACTCCCATTGTCAAAAAGGGAGCGCGAAATCGTTTGTGAGATTGTTCAGGGCGCCACTTCGGAAGCCATTGCAAAAAAATTACAGATTGCTTTCAACACTGTTGAAGTGCACAGGAGCAATATTTACAGAAAATTGGGTATCAGCAAAATGACCGATCTGGTAAAGATCGCACTGGAATATAAGCTGTGCCCGGGCTGAGATATTAAAAAAATATACGCATAGTGGAATTCCATTATTCCTTTTCGCTTACAGGCCTGTAAGTTTGTCATATCATCCAGCATATTTTCTGTCTTAACATCCAGGCTGGATTTCCGCACGCTATTACAACTGAAAAAACAGACGCTACAAACTTGGTGACCTCCGTCGCTACGGCGGAGCTATTTGTGCACAGCATTTAAAAACCAGTGAAAATACCCCCAAAAACCTTTCAAAACCTAACATTTCTTCAATCAAACCTTAATTTTATGAAATCGATCTATACTTTCATCCTCGCCTGTTTTCTGCTCCAATTGCCAGCCACCGCCCAATCGTTAAAAGGGCTCTTTACCAATGCTTTAATGGACGATTCCTCAAAGGAGGAAGAAATCGATTCGGTTAGGGTAATAATCTATGCCGACGGCAATGTAAGGGGCTTGCTTACCGAAGACAACAAATCTACAACTTCGCTCAATGGTGCAATTGGGCTGAGAATTCAGGGGGCTCGTCAGTTATGGGATATTTCTTTGAATTTGGTGTCAGACATCGATACGCTGGAATCGGGATTTGGGGCCGTTGTACTGAACCCTGCAAACGGCAGGAAAATTCTCAGCGGCCTGGTCGATTACTACTCCATAGAGGAATGGCTTGGAAAAGATTTTGGTTTCCATTTTTATGCATCTGCCTCTTCATCGAGGTGGGCGTTTACGGAAAATATGGAGCAAAAAACAAAATCAGCAACCGTAGCAGGGTTAGGGGCTTTGATCAGAAAAGATCTGATAAAAACCGCCCTGCTCAAAAGGCCTCTAGCCGGCTCCTTGGAATTTGGTGTTACTGGCAGGGGCATATTCGGCAACATCAGCAACAACAAGGAATATATCAACCTTGCCATCGGCAGCAAAGGGAATTTGTTCCTCGGCCTTGAAGGGGGCATGAACATCGTGTACGACAATATAACATTTGGCCTTCACGGATATTGGCTTTTCGATGTAAAACACAAACAGAGAATCGACGACATTACGTCTTTTCAAATCACAGGAGGTGTCAGCATAAGTTCGGCTTTGTATTCGGATGCGTATAAAAAAAATTAGATGCCTGGCCAAAACAAAAAAAATAAACATCCACAAGGTTACATTTCCTCCAACCCGCCCATCTATGTAAGCACCCCTACCCCGCTTACGATGCACAAGCACATTATCTTATTATTTAAATTTACTATTTTATGAAAAAACTCACCCCTTTCCACTGGATTCTGGCACTTTTGCTCGCAGGTTATAGCGGGGCATTTGCCCAAACCAAAAACCCCGAAGTCAACGCGTTTCATTGGCACGCGCCAACAAGCCAGGCTTCCGACCACCACAACTGCTTTTCCGCCGAGCAATGGCAAGCCATCAACGCGCAGGCGGAGGCCAACATCGAAATGTTGGAAACAAAGGGCATGTTGACTAGCGCCATCCCCGACCAACTCGTGTACTTCGGCTGGCCACTCCGCCTGAAGGCCGGGCTCACCGACCCATCCTACTATTCCATCAGCAACTATGTGGACGAAAACGCCGCTACCGGCATCAGGGATTACAATTGCGGCAGCCGAAGTTACGACGGTCACCGCGGTACCGACATCGCCACCTGGCCTTTCAGTTGGCACAAGATGGGCAACAACGAGGTGGAGGTGCTTGCCGCCGCAGCCGGCACCATCGTGCTCAAACAAGACGGCAACTTCGACCAAAACTGCTCCTGGAACAACCAGCAAGGCAACGGCATCATCGTTCGCCACGCCGACGGTTCCAGAACCTGGTACTGGCATTTCAAGAAAAACACCCTGACCAACAAAGGCCTGGGCGCCACCGTTGCAGCGGGCGAATACCTGGGCGTTGTCGGCAGCTCCGGCATCTCCACCGGCCCGCACCTGCATTTTGAGGTGGACCAAGGTGACAACAACCAAACGCTGGTAGATCCCTGGGGAGGGCCTTGCAACTTCCTGGGCGGCCAATCCTGGTGGGCTGCTCAAAAACCTTACTACGACCCGAAAATTTGCAAGGTAATGACCCACAACGCAGCCCCCGCCACCAGCCAGTGCCCGGGCGGAGAAGCTGTTAACGCATCCAATACTTTTAACCCCGGGCAACTTGCCTATTTCGCCGGGTATTTTCGCGACTATTTACCCCAAACAAATGCCACCTATACCGTAAAGCGACCAAATGGAACCACCTGGGCCACCTGGACCGTCAACAATGTCACCACCTACTATTCCCAGGCGTACTGGTGGTGGTCGGCTTATTTGCCCACATCCGGCGCCAATGGCACCTGGACATTCCAGGTCAGCTATCAAGGCCAAACCCAAACGCATACTTTCACCGTGGGGCCAAGCACCTGTGCCGTACCGACAGGTCTGTTTACTTCGAACATCACCCAAACAACCGCCAAAATCAACTGGACAGCCGTCAGTGGCGCCATCAACTATACGGTTCAGTTCCGCCTGCCCGGCGGTACCTGGTCGAACCTGAGCGGCGGACCTTTTACGAGCACTACTGTCAACGTCAGCGGGTTGTCGTCCAACACCACCTATGAGTGGCGGGTGGCCACCAACTGCAGCAACGGCCTTACCAGCAGTTGGTCGGGCGCCGTGTCCTTTACCACAACCGGGCAGGTATGCGCCACCCCGGGCGGCGCCTACACCAGCAATATCACTCAGAACACCGCCACCCTCAACTGGAACGCGGTGCCAGGCGCCTTGAACTACACCGTACAGTTCTATACCAACGGCAGTTGGCAGAACCTGGGCAGCGGCACCTTTACCGGCACCTCTACCGGAGTTTATGGCCTGTTCGCCAACAGTACTTACCAATGGCGCGTCATGGCCAACTGCTCCAGCGGGCAGAGTGCCCCCTCTGCCACCATTACGTTCTACGCCGGGAGCGCCCCGAATTGCTCGGGCGGGGTACAGTACCCAAGCACCTCCCTGAGCCCTTCTACAAGCTGGAAATACCAAACACAGATGTGGGGCGGCGAATTTTGCCTGGTAAATGTTGTATCCGGACAAACCTACTCCTTCTCCTATTGCAGCAGCGATGGCGCCTACCTGGCCTTCGACGGCGAGATATCGATCAAATCAACAGCCAATCAGGTGATCGCCTATTCCGACGATTACTGTGGCATGGCGCCCAAAATCGTTTGGCGAGCGGGCTTTACCGGGCAGGTGCGCGTCTTGCTCACAAAATATCAGTGCGCCAGCCAGCAGACCAACAGCACCATGGCCTACCGAATAGGGGCTTCGCTGACCGGCGACGATCCGGCCGCGCGCAACGCCCAGGAGGAGATAGCCTTCGAATTGTTTGCGCCTGAAACGGCATATGCCGAGCTTTCCGGCAGCCTTGCCAGCACTGCTGCCGATTGGCGCGAACCGACAAGCACTGAAAATGCAGCAGCGAACGGGGTTTCCGGGTTAATGGTGTTCCCCAACCCCGTTTCCGACAGGCTCACCCTGCGCTTCGACAACCAAAGCGGTGAAACTGCCGCAACCTTGCGGGTAAGCGACGCCATGGGGCGATTGCTCCTGACCACAGATTACAGCCCTGTAGCGGGAAGCAACTTCTGGGAAATACAGACCGGGCATTGGCCAGAAG
>CAYVPM010000340.1:0-4771 GCA_964453475.1 uncultured Saprospiraceae bacterium
GGGCGTCGTCGGTGAACCAATGGTAGTCGTCGGTGTCGAAATGGGGGATTTGAAGCCGGGCAGCCAGGGCTTTGCCCAGGGTGCTGACGCCGGAGCCGGGGGCGCCTAGAATATGCCATTTTGCAGGTTGCATGGTTACAAGTCGGTGTTCAGAAGTAGAACCAAATGTATGACAACATCAGCTAGGAATTAGGCTGGCCAACTAAATCGCCATTGTGCACGTCTATACGTATACCTCACGCCGCCAGGTTTTGTGCATTCCGATGTTTGTAATCAATTCAAAATCAGTTGAATCAATCAGTGTCAATCACAAAAATCAGGCGAATCATAGTATAAAACTGATCCATCATGAAATTACCCTTGTCAACCATTGCCTTCACCTGTGCCTTGGTGGCCTTTTCCGCCTGTTGTAAAAAAGAAACGCCGGGAGACCCAGAGCCGCCAACAACCTATCAGGGCAATCCCATCCGTTTTGACTCCCTGGCTGTAGGACAAACCACGCACCATATCGCGCTGGAAGGCAAGCAGTACAACTCCGGGCAAACCAATCAATTTACGTATTCTGATGACAGCCTGCAACTGTCTATTATCGCCCAGGATGCCCATGGGTTCCTGGTGGCAGAATCGATGCGCTATTCCGGCGCCGTTTCGGAATGGCTGAATTATTACAAAGACAGCGTGCTTTATTATTATTTGACGGTTGTGGACGACACCTTGCGCATCAAAAAGCCTGGTTCCACTTTTTTGTATTCCCAGATTTTTCATTACCAAATCGCGATGCAGGGACTGCCGCTTTCAAAATTCAGCAACCAAAGCCTTACAATCGAAGGCTGGAAAACAAGTCTGCCTTATTGCGAATGTCGCCGCACGGGATATGTGGAGCAATACAGCCTTTTCGGGGCAAGCTATCCTTTCCTGAATGTACTGGTCGAAAACTCGGCCATGTCACTCGATGGCAACGGCGAAACTTATGTGTACGATGCCAGGACGGGCCTGGTTCGATCTTCTACCTACAGTTGGTGGACCTCGGACGGGTATGGCTGGGATTTGTTGACGGTGGAGTAGGGGTGGGGATTTGCAAAACATTCAATACCCGGTATGAACTATTTGCACACAAATCGGGTTACCTTTGCGTCAGTTCTTTGAGCCTATAAGTTGTTTCTCACAACGATACTACGATACTACGACACTACGCTACGACATGGCCCTTTATTTGGGGCCTGTGACCGTTGTGTATTAGTGTCGTTGTGAGAAACAACTGCGTTTAGAAGGATGCTTTAGTTTTCACTGAATTGACCCGCCTTCGCCAAGGCTACGGCGGGTAAAATGGGGCTGCCTGGTATTGACGGGAAAGTGTAGTCGCTTCGTAAGCATGCAGGGGCATGGTTGGTTACCCCTTAAAAAATAACGACTAAACAACAACTGGCAACAACCAGTATGCTATGGCAGCCTAATTCCACGAATTAGGAAGCTATTGCGCCGCGTGAGGGTTGCGCTCAGCGCCCCCTCTTAGCCTTGATGCCTGCTACACAGGCCGCCGCGCATCGCTAAAAAAGCAGGATTGCCTGAGGGGATGTCTCGACCCAAGGGTGAAACACAGAGGATAAGGTGCGGATCGGACGGTCACTGAACCAATCCCGCGCTCGAAAAACTAATCAGTGAATAAGCATGTAGAAGGCGTTGCGGCGCTTTGTCCGGACGCGAGTTCGACTCTCGCCAGCTCCACATTTTCAAAGCCAATCATCTGATTATCAGGTGGTTGGCTTTTTTTATTTAAGGGGTTTATGTAACCCTAGTGCCACATCCGATAGGTAACCCTAGACTGTTTCGCAAACCCAAACCGGTGTTTATTTTTGCCACAAATGAAGTATGGCTCAAAGAAAATTAAATTCCGAAAACGTTGATATTGGGATGGCTAATTGGCATCATTCTTAATTGAATTTTTCAGGTCATCTGCAAAACGATCAAATGGCTCGAAAAACATTTGCAAAATAGTGCCTAATTAGGTACCTTTGCATCAAATCCTATCATGCCAGAAATAGACCGCGTTTCAGGAATCCGTGTTTGTGTTTTTAGCCGTGACCACCTACCGCCCCATTTTCACGCCTTCTACGGTGAGTATGAAGCATTAATTGACATTCGGGAGGGGGAAGTAATCGCGGGCGCGTTGCCCCGCCGGAAATTGCGCGAATCCCTGGAATACCTTGCCGACAACCAGCAAGACCTTTTGGAAACCTTTTATCAGTTGAACCCGACACTAAGACAGTAAGATATGAAACAGTTGCCGAAAATTGCCCGGATTATCGAGGTTGAGCCTTTCAAACTCACCCTGCTTTGGAACACGTCCGAGATACGGATTTCTGACTTTACACCGCTTTTCGAGGTTTGGGAAAATGAAGGTGCTACCCAAATGGCTGCGCTCAAAGATTTTGAGACATTTAAACAGGTGACCCTTTCCGAAGTCCGTACTCTTTGTTGGCCGAATGTGCCGGTATCCTTTACATTCAAAGGAGAAACCCGTACTGCTCCTTTGGAGTTGGACGCGCTGGAACTATACCGGCAAAGCACGTTGGTAAAAAAAATGGAGAGCTTCCATGTCGGCGCTATGCTTAAAGCAGCGCGGGAGAACGCAGGGCTATCCCAAGCAGATGTTGCACTCAAAAGTGGCACTACTCGGAACTATATTTCCCGGATTGAAAATGACAAGTCAGATATTCAATTGGAGACTTTGCAGAAAATTGTGGAGTTGGGAATTGGGGGAGAAATGATCCTTCAAATTAAAGGTGGCGAATCAGGAAAGAAGGGCCGCCTGATTCCAGCCAGATGAATTTTTATTGTTGCTTGAGTGTGTTGCCGACTGTTTACCGTCAACATTTTTTACAGGGCAACACGGATTTTTCAAATAATCACATCCAACACCACCCAGCGAAAAGTGGCTCAAAGACCGGAAAGGGCGGGAATTAGGATAATTGCATTACGAAAAATGTGGTGGTGTTACTGGAAACGGATCGGAGACGAAGGGAGTGAATAACGTGGGAAATATAACATGGCCTTAGAAACCTAAATTTGAAAACATTTTGCCTGTATGGGTGCTGAAATACCTGAAATTCGACCGTCGCCGCAAGTTCCCAAAACAGGATCGGCCATTCCTTTGCTCATTGCCGGAACGTTGTTTCTAATCGTTTGTGCGCTCAAATGGCAGGATGTAGTCGAATACGTGAATGGGGAAGCTCAACTAACTGAAAAGCATCAAAAGCAATTAGAAAAAAAGCTGAATGAATTGGAAGATGCCGAACAGTACGCCCTGGTAGCCACCAAAGACGGTTTCTTCCCTTGCCTGCACAGCGGCTTTGTTCGGTATTACCTGCATGTTGGCGAAGTGTGGAAATACGGCGTAACGACAAAAGGGGAACGGGGGCGGTATAGCAGTGAATACATTTTGAATAATTCGGTGGCCTATATTGTCCAGTTTAAAGGCACCCTAAGCGATTGCTACCAGGCGGAACAAATCCAGCTTTTTTCCTATCCTGTTCTGCCTGAAAATCTTGCCCGGCAGGAAATGTACAGGTTGTTGCGCCCCCCTAACAACCCGATCCTAAAATAAATTTTCCAACGGATTACCGGATTTGCCTATTTTTGTACAAATCTTTGTACAAATTTTTGTGCAAGTTTGTAAAATATGGAAGTTACAAAAATCGCAGAACAGGCCATTGCCGACAAGATCGACACCCAATATGTCACGGCACATTTTTCCGATGTGAAAAATGTAGGGATTGTCTTTTTGTGTACCAGTGATGAAACCGACCAGGAAGAAGATGAATGGTTTGATGAAAAGGGCAGGCATAACTTTGTTATCAGGTTGCCTTATGACCTGGTGAAAAACAGCCCTGACATTCGGGCGTACATGGTGGCCATTGTAAAAGAACGTTTGGGCGAAGCTGCCTAAAGAAATAAGCGTTTTTCTACACCACTTTAATAAAAATTTTCAATATCTATTTGTTTTTCAGTATTTTATACTTCGAGGTTCATCTCTCGCCAACTCCACAAAAAAACTTGCAACTACTTGAAATTCAGGTTGTTGCATTTTTTAAATACATTAGCATAAACCGGGACACCCGATTTTTCGATGCTTTTGGGAACGCCCGCGCCATTTTCCCCATCCTTCATACCTTTGCAGCAAATCATATTTCGAAACCCTGGGTTTTTACCCGGTTTTCTTGAAATAAAATAAGGCAAACATCTTGTTTTTCAAAAAAATAGCCGCTTTATGTCAGATTTTCTGCCCTGTCCCAAATGCCATTGTGAATACAGTTACCCCAGTGATAACCTCATGGTTTGTTCGGAATGTTTTCACGAATGGAACCCTGATGAAGCGCCGGAATCGGCAGAAGATGCGGCGCCAAAAGTGCTGGACGTGAACGGCAATGAACTCCATAACGGTGACAGCGTCATCGTCATCAAAGATTTGCCGGTGAAGGGTATGCCCAGGCCCGTTAAAGCCGGTACCAAGGTTAAAAACATCCGCCTGACTGACGGCGATCACAATATTGATTGCAAAATCGAAGGGTTTGGTGCCATGGGCTTGAAGTCGGAATTTGTACGGAAGGCGTAGGGGCATTGCCTATCATTTTGGATTTCGGCCATCGTGACGTTGTTCGCCTCCTTGCATGCGCAGTTGCAAGCGCTTAAAATTATTGAGCTACATCACCCGCCTCGTTGTATAGTCAACGCAAAGTGGTTGTGAATACAGGAATGTTGCAATCATTTTAAA
>CAYVPM010000341.1:0-4751 GCA_964453475.1 uncultured Saprospiraceae bacterium
GGTAGCGCTGCACCGGGAGCAAAATTTGCTGCAGCACTTTCAGTCGCTCGACTTCCTGGGTATGATGGGCATTACGGCTGCCGGGATACAGCTTGGCTGGCACCGGATGGGCAATGGAGCAAACCTGAGCTACCGGAAAGAGGCTTTTCAAGCGGTAGAAGGCTATGCCGGCAATGAACAAATTGCCTCCGGGGACGATATGTTCCTGATCCAGAAAATGGCAGCGCGCTGGCCGGAGTGCGTGGGTTTTTTAAAAAACGGCAAAGCCGCCGTATTCACAGAAGGGCTGTCTGAGTTGCCGGCGTTTTGGCAGCAAAGGCTGCGTTGGGGCAGCAAGAACGCAGCCATGCGCGAATGGCCAATCAGGTTGATTTTATTGGCGGTATGGCTTTCCTGCATGGGTATTTGGGTGTCTGGGCTGGGGTGCCTTTTTGGTTTTTTAACTTGGCAAGTACTTGTTTTTCAAGTGTTTGTAAAAATGATTGCCGATTGGCTCTTGCTCCGTGAAATGTGCGGGTATTTTGGGCGCAATGAGTTGATGCGCTGGTTTTTGCCTTCTTTTTTAATTCACACCGGGTATATCGCCTTTGCAGGTTTGTGGAGCTTGTGCTTTGGGCGGTACAAATGGAAGGGTAGGGTAGTGGCGTGACGGCGCCTTGCAAGAACGACCTTCCTACCGCACGAAAACAAACCCGTCTAGTCTTTTCAATGACCAATTGCCATCAAGGTGTTCAGCATTCCCTGATTCAATAAACAGCCGAATTGCGCCACTTTTCCCTTTAAAATCTGTTGTAGCGTCTTCTGAAGACAGGTCAACGTAAGGGTTTTTATGCGTTCGGAATTCGAGCCACCTTTTGATAAGTCCCTGAAGATCAAATTTTTCAACCATTTCCTTTTTAGACTTGCCATCGTACCGCCACCATTCAAGCGATTTTCCATCAGTTGAAATTTTAAAATAATCCCCCTTGCGCAAAAAGCTAAGCTCAGAATTTTCAAACAGATTAATTGGTTGGAATGTTCTAAAACCCTGAATGTCAAGCACCTCCAAAAGAGAACTGGTAACCTGCACAAAAGCTTCTTCGCTGCGTTCGTTGGCCGAACTTCCCATGCCAAGCCACCCGCGCAATTTTCCGGAGTTTCCAAGGAAGCCGGGTGTTTCAGGCAAGTTTTCCAAAGGCATGGGCAGCATGATATTGAGTGCGTTCAGCCGTTTTCTTTCTTCTAAAAAATTGAAGGCAGATTCAAATTGATTAAAATCCTCCTCGGAAACGGGCGTGCTGCCAGGCTTCATTTTTCCATTTTCCAGTCGACCGCTGCGCTCCAATACTTGGGTAAGGCGCCCTAATTGGCTCCGCTCTGAAACGGCCCGCCCGCTCAACGGTCCAAAAGCATAGACAAGCGCAAATAGCCCCAGCGATATGGGAATAAACTTGATGTTGTCCTTTTTGGAAAAGTAGAAATACAGGCAGTTTACAGCAATCCAAACCCCCGTTTCAGCAACGAGGAAGCGCATTTCGGTGACACCATAATCACTTAACCGGCGGCCCATGGCTACAAAAAGCAGGATCGACAGCGGGAATAAGACCCACCAGAACCAGCGCCGATAGGCCCTCACCTGGGGCGAATTGTCTTGCTCCGGGAGGTAGTAATTCAATAAATAGGTCAATATCCCGGCCACTGAAAATCCGATCACCAGAGAGCCCACCCAGCCCCTTGGCAAAGACCAGGTGCCAATGATTTTAAAGGAATAAGCATACAGTATCAGGAAGTAAAGCCCCACAATCGGAATGAGGATGAACTTGCAGAGGTTTTTGAAAATACCTGCATAAGTATTTCCTTCACTGTCAAATGAATAGCTTTTTGGGAAGTTAAACAGAAAATAGGCAGTGTTGAAAATGCCGGCCAGTAAGAAGAATAGGCGCGGGTAGATTTTATTGTTCATTTCCAGGTCGAACAACTGATCCACAGCAAGTATCGCTGCGCTGAGTCCTGCAAATAGAATCAAGGTAAAACAGCCGCCAATAATGATGTTGGCAAAGAGTTCTTTGTTGTATTCCCAAAAATCGCGCACTGGCCGGTCATTCAAATAAGGCCCCACGGCCACAAACAAGTGCGCCACGAGCAGCAAGCTCAGGTATCCCGGCATTACGCGGTATTCAAAGGCTTCAGTATTAGGGTCGAGCCAAAACCAATAGCCCGCCAGCAACAGCAATCCGGTTCCCTGCAACATCAGCCCCCGCTTTTCATCCCATCCTTTCGACTCCGAAAACGCCACTAAGCCCGTTAGGAATGGCAATCCGAGCAGGCAAACCAGGCTGGTACGTGCCCATTCATCGCTATCGTGGCCGCCTTCGATGATGACGAACATGGCCGCTACGCCCACGCAAGCAAGCAGCATGGCGCCGGGAAAGCGCCGTAAAACCTGAGCGAATGCTTCAATGAGGAAGCCTGGAGATGGTATTTTCATTTTGATGTTGTTTATTGGTGTTTCAACGGTGTATCCAAGGTGTATGATTTTGTCTTGACCAGCGAAGAGCTCAAGACAAAAGTAAAACTTTTTGCTACGCGGCCAAGGGTTAACAGCCAGAAGGCCTCAGCTCTTTTTCAACATATCCGGCAACTGCCGCAGCGCCGCCAGCTCCTTGTACTTGCTGCGCACTTCATCGGCTGGAATTCCGAAATAGGTTTTGCCGCCTTCCAGCGATTTTGACACACCACTTTTGGCAAGCAATACTGCCCCTTTTCCTATGTGTAAAGCCTGGGCTATACCAACCTGGCCGTACAACACCACATTATCTTCAACAATGGTTTTACCCCCAATACCAACCTGAGCGGCAAACAGGCAGTTTTTGCCAATGACGGCTCCATGTCCAATATGAATCTGGCAATCGAGCTTGCTGCCTTCCCCGATAACAGTGTCGCCGCTGACACCTTTGGAAATGGTGCAGCCAGCCCCGATGTCCACATGATCGCCAATGACGACCCTGCCGCCGGAGCGCCATTTTTTATAGCTGCCGTCCGCTAATTTTTTGAAATAAAAGGCATCCGGGCCGATCAGGGCGCCCGGGCCGATGACGACGTGGTCGCCGATCACGCTGTATTCTCCAATGTAAGCGTTGGCGCAAATGTGGCTATGCGCGCCGATGCTGACATTGTTGGCGATCACTACCCCCGGCTCGATGATGGCCGTTGGATGAATATTGGCTTCCGGATGCCGGGCCGTTGTGAGTGGTTCCGGGGGTCGGTGGGCGCGTACAATGGCATCGTACACTTCAAAAGGTTGTTCCACGACCAATATAACCTTTCCTACCGGACATTCCGTTGGCTCATTGAGCAAAATGACCGTTGCAGGGCTTTGCAGGGTTTTTTCGAAATACTTTTTCACATCTGAAAACGCGATATCGCCCGCTTGCACCTTGTGGATTTCATTGATGCCGCTTGCTTCCAGAGCATCGTCGCCGATGATTCGGGCATTGTATTGTTCGGCGAGCCGGCGGACAGGTATGGGTTCTGCAAACTTCATGTGTTGGTGATTTATTTGGTTGAGGCACTTGTACCGGGTTCAGCTCTGGGATTGGAAAAAGCAACACGGGATTCAAGGGCAGCAACTGTTATTGCCGCTACAAAGGACTTAAAGTTCCCTGGAACTTTGAAACCCAAACCAGTGAAACTCAAATAAAAGAATACTAAGTAGGTTCTCCATTAGGTTGGGTCTTATAAGTTTTGCAATTTTGTACCACATTTTGCCAAATTCAAATCGTTAAAAAAGATGTCAAAATTATATTTTTCACTCGTTCTTCGACTCATTGCCGCTGTAATTTTGGGTCAAACCCTGTTTTTTAAATTTACAGGCGCGGAGGAGAGCGTCTGGATTTTCGAGCAGCTCGGCGCGGAGCCCTGGGGGCGCTTAGGCAGTGGAATCGCAGAACTCGTTTGTGCCGTGTTGTTGCTTATACCGCGCACCGCCTTTTTAGGCGCCCTGGGTGGTTTGGGGGTAATCAGTGGCGCCATTTTTTCGCATTTGTTCATACTCGGCATTGAAGTAAAAGGCGATGGCGGTTTGTTGTTCGGCCTGGCGCTGGTGGTTTTTATCTGCTGCGCCAGCATTTTATGGATGCAGCGCGACCAATTAAAATTGCTCATTTCCCAAGTCTTTAATCGTTGATTTTGTAAAAAAAACTGCCGGAATCTCTACTTTTACCCCAAAACCAGTCCACCATGAGATTTCTATTGCGTGTAGCATTCCTTTTTTACTTTGTATTGTTGCTAACCCCCGGCTTTTCCCAGGAGCGCCGGCCCGGCGAGCCCCTGCGCGCGGAAATGCGCGGCGCCTGGATCGCCACCGTTGCCAATATCGATTGGCCTTCACAGCCCGGCTTGTCATCGGAGCGCCAAAAAATGGAGTTCGACAGCCTATTGGACGTGCTAAAGGCCATGAACATGAATGCCGTTTTTGTGCAGATTCGGCCCACCGGAGACGCGTTCTACCGGTCTAAAACGGTGCCGCTCAGCAGTTTCCTGGTAGCCAGCCAGGGCGCTGCGCTGGATGACAGCCTGTACGACCCGCTTGCCTACATGATTAAGGCGACCCACGACAGGAATATGGAATTCCACGCGTGGATGAACCCATTTCGGGCCACCTGGAATCTTGATACCGCAAAGCTCGACCCAATGCACCCTTTGCGCTCCCTTTCCCCGAAACGGAAAGCCGAATGGTTTTTCCGTTACGGCAAACGCTGGTATTTCAACCC
>CAYVPM010000342.1:0-4740 GCA_964453475.1 uncultured Saprospiraceae bacterium
CACGGCTCCTTTTTGAGCGATGCCACCATGGATGCCATGCTCAAACACGGCACCTGGTATGTACCGACGCTTACTGCCGGTCATGCAGTGAGCGACAGCGCGCAATTTGCGAAGGGCTTTTTCCCGGAAACAGTGCGCGTAAAAGCCCTGGATATCGGCCCGCAAATCCAATCTACTACCGCAAGGGTGTACAAAAAAGGCGTAAAAATCGTTTTTGGTACGGATGCCGGCGTGTTCCCCCATGGAAAAAACAGCCTGGAGTTTTTGTACATGGCAGAAGCGGGCATGACAAACACCGATATCCTGCGGGCGGCCACCCTGGAAGCTGCCACCATGTTGCGGATGCAGGACAAAATAGGGTCGCTGGAACCCGGTAAGCTCGCCGACATCGTGGCCGTGGAGGGCGATCCCTTGTACGATATCCGGGCAATGCTGCGCGTGGTGTTTGTGATGAAGGATGGTATAGTGGTGCGGTAGCGCAGCATTTATGCTATGATTAAAGTGATTTTGAATGATTTGAGTGCCCTCTTACGCCCTGAAAAAGGGCTTCGGCGGGTAAAAAACAAATGCCTGATTTTAAAGTGATTGTAGTATTCAAATATGCGAAACCATTTTGCTATTGTCCGAAAAATAGCGCGCAACATGCTCTACGCAACGCTCTTCTTGGTTCTCATTTGGCTGATCGCCATTCAATCGGGGTGCTTCCCCATGCGCACGCCTGATGCCAGGTGGCAGCCGAAACTGCAGCAGTTGGGGCAGGATACAACTCCTCTATTTTTTGACATTCAATCTGTCGAAAACAGGGTTATCCATGCCGTTGCCGTAAGTAGCAGCGATGATTTGCCGCTGTTGATGATGGCGCATGGCTCGCCCGGCTCTGCCGATGCCTACCTTTCCTATCTGGCCGATACCAATTTGAGCAAAGTGGCGCGCCTCGTTGCTTTTGACCGCCCTGGATTTGGCTACACCAGCGGGTTTGGCAAACCTGAGCCTTCGCAAGCCGTTCAGGCGGCTGCGCTGAAATCCGTGGCCGATACCCTGGCGCCCGGCCAAAAAGTGTGGCTCCTGGGCCATTCGCTGGGCGGGGCGGTGATTGCGCGCTTTGCGATGGACTACCCGGAGCGGACAGCGGGCCTGGTCATTGTCGCCGGTTCCATCGACCCGAAGCAAGAGCGGCATCCCTGGTGGGAAAAGGTGGTGGATGCAGCGCCTGTGCGCTGGTTGACACCAAAATCCCTTTGGACTTCCAACGCAGAGATCATCCCGCTTGAAAAAGAATTGGAAGCGATGATACCTTTTTGGGAGCGCATTACATGCCCGGTGCGGATAATTCATGCCTCAAACGACCAATTAGTGCCTGTTGCCAATGCTGAATTTGCCCAAAAAGCGCTGTTAAACTGCCCGGATATTAAAATTGAAATCCTGCCAAAGGGCAATCATTTCATTCTTTGGAGCCGCCAGGACGTGGTGCGCGCAGCCTTGCTCGATATCATCCATTAAGCAACCGGATTAAACTTTGCTGCGCCAATACCATATACCGTTTCGGCACGTTTTTGGCGTGCAATGGTTCAATCTGGCAGGTAAATGGTAAAAATCCTGTACAACTGCCTACTTTTGTCCCACAAACATGACATATGTTCAACGGAAAGTGGTTGTGAATGCATGAATGTTGCAATCATTTTGAAATCAAACATTTGTGTTCACTCAAATCATTCAAAATCACTTTAATCATAGTATACATGAGAAATTTTAAGATTATCGGGCTGTTGCTCGGGCTTGTGCTGACAAGCCAATTTTCATTTGCTCAGATGCGCGGCTGGGAAGTCGGCGGCTGGGGCGGCGTTTCCAACTACTTCGGCGACTTGAACACCAATTGGCGGCTTAACCGCATGCATGTAGCTGGCGGGATCGGTGCGCGATACAACCTCAACGACCGACTGGCCATGCGCTTCGGGGCCAATGTTGGCAAAATCAGCGCCTCAGATAAAGATTCCGACAACAGTTATGAAAAGCGTCGGAACCTTGATTTCAGGAGCCTGGTCATCGACGGCACTGGACAGTTTGAGTTCAACTTCCTGCCCTATGTTCATGGTTCCCGGGACTATTTTTACACACCCTACATGTTCCTGGGCCCGAACGCTTACTATTTCAACCCGAAAACGGATTTTGAAGGGAAAACCTACAACCTGCGGGATATGGGCACTGAAGGACAGTTCCGCGGTGAAGAATACGGCTCCATCCAATGGGGCATCGCCTATGGCATCGGCTTCAAGGCAGACCTGAGCTATCGCTGGAGCCTCGATTTTCAACTCAGCGCCCGTAAGCTTTTTTCCGATTATATCGACGATGTGCACGGAGAATATGCCGATATCCGCGATATCCGGGCGCAGCGTGGCAATATCGCAGCTGCCCTGGCCGACCGCTCCGGCGAACCGCCCATCGGCCTCGAAGGTCGGCAGCGCGGCAACGGCAAAAACTCCGATACTTATGTGTTTTTGGGCGTTGGCCTAAACTATTATTTCGGGCAAATCCGCTGCCCGGGTATACAGCGTGATTAAAGCTTTAGGGTCACAAGAAAGCCACCCCCAATACATCAGGAGTGGCTTATCTGTGTGAAACGTGTTGTGTGCGGATTAATTCTGGCCCGAACCGCCGTTGCTTATCCATGGGCCGCAGACGCAGACACATTCTCCACCAAGCAGCGTGTAACAGTGGGGTGGGTTGAATGTGGTGCAAGACAGCGTTGGGTTGCATGGGTTGGCGTTCTGTGGCAGGGGCTTGAATGAACCACCGCGGGCTTGAGTGCCGAAAGCAGACAATTTGCCGCCTTTTATGACAACGATAAGCTGCTCGTTTGTGCGGGTGTTTTTGCCTACCACGTTGCGGCCTTCCTTCACTGTGCATTCTCCATCTACACCGTCAAATTTGATGTAGCCAGCGGCTAGTGGCTCTACATGCATTTGGATTTTGAGGGCGCCACCCGTTTGAGCTTGAACGGGAGCGGCGCTAAAGGTTGCGAAAACAGCTGCGAGAATTGCGAACGAAAAGAAATTTTTAATGATGTTCATTGTACTTGAAGTTTAAATAAGTTTAGAAATGAATGTTTGATAGGATGTGTCACGACTTGGCGACATGTACCCAGCACATTCCAATTATTTTCAAAAAAAAATTAAACTTGTCCTCCGTTCGCCGGATCCGGCACCAGACTTTCCAGGTTTTTAAAACCTGGAAAGTCTTTGCCAGGAAAACTGAAATAAAGTTTGGCGGCATTTTCCATACGGCCCCATTTGGCGTGACATCAGACGGTTGATGGTCGACGCTTCCCGCTTTTCTCCCTGCTGCTATAGTTTCAGTACGATTTCAGTAAATTTCATCGGGCGCTCCTAATATGCGCACAATCGCTATTTTTGCGAAGTTTCCAAACGGGCTCATCGATTGCACAACGCGCAATGGAATCCCTAAATACTTTCCATGAACAACCACGACAATTTTTTCCGAACGACCGCCGACACGGCATTGCTGCAAATTTCAGATGAAGCGGAGGCTTGCGCCGCCGTGCTGTTTGCTTGCCGCCGCGCCGACGAGATCGATGGTCCGGGCGGGGGTGCAGCTTTCTTGAGCACCCTGAAAAGCCGCAATATTTTTATAGGCTCCGACCCGGAAGCTTTAATTGAAACAGTTGGCAAGTACTATGAGCAGGCTGGCAGCCCCGCCGCGCTCATCAATGCCGCCATGGCAGCCATCCGGGAGCAAACCCGGCTTCCTTTGTTTTACCATTGCCTCGATGTGATACTCGCCGATGGGGTGGTGACGCCTCAGGAAGACAAGGTGTTCCAGTACCTGACCCGGAAATTCAAGGTGGCGGAGGAGGTGGCCTTCAGGGCGCTGGAGGTGTTGGTAGTGAAGAACAAACTGTGAGTGCAAGCGGCCAGTTTTTTACCACATATTTTTTTACCACATTTTTTTACCACATAGCGCACATAGTTCACATAGTTGACTAAACCTAAACAGTCTATCTATGTGAACTATGTGTGCTATGTGGTAAAAAAAATTATATGGTACTATCTGGTAGAAAAACAGCGCGGTACCAAGTGTAATAAATATTTGGTGGTACTAAAAAAACTGAGCGGCAATAATGCTAGTTGGTCGTACTTCCAGTAGCTGCTTGAGGCGCTGCGTCTGCCCCCTTGAACACGTACCAAACTACATAAGAAAAGCAGACAAGCGGCACAAAAAGCGCCGTTTTCATCCCGCCATACCCAGACAAAAGCCCAGCCAAAGGGGGCAATACTGCACCGCCAACGATGGCCATGATGACCAGTGAAGACGCCAGCTTGCTCTCTGCAGGTGGCAAGCCCTTGGTTGCCAAGGCAAATATTGTGGGGAACATGATGCTCTGGCAGAAATAGGTCAGCATGATGCATACGATGCCCGTCAGGCCACCGGTGAAGAATGCCAAAACGACCAGCACCACCGCTGCCATGCAATAGTACGACAGCACCTTGCGCGCATCCATGCGGCTCATCAGGTAGGTACCCAAGAAACGGCCCAACATGAACAACACCAAAGCAAAGGACGCATGAAATCCGGCAATCTGTTCGGGAGTCATTTCCTGACCGTATCGGTATATCATTTGCACCAAACCCAAGTGTTCGTCTTTGGCAAGATCAATTTTAAAGTCAACAAAATAACCCCAGAGCGTTGCCTGAGCGCCCACATTGGCGAATTGTGCCAACACCC
>CAYVPM010000343.1:0-4735 GCA_964453475.1 uncultured Saprospiraceae bacterium
AGCCCTTTTTCAGGGCGTAAGAGGGCACTCAAATCATTCAAAATCACTTTAATCACAGTATAGCCATAGAATCACTAAGTTTGCAACAAGAAATTCAGCAAACATGGATATTGTTGTCACAGGAGCCGGAAGGGGTATAGGATTGGAGCTGGTGCGCCAATTGATTCAATCGGCCGAACATCGCGTATGGGCCTGCTCGCGCGACGTTTCAGCCTTGAAATCCATCGCATCTCCTCAACTATTTGCCGAAGAACTGGATATCACAAACGCCTCCGCTGAAGAAATCAGGCAGCGCGTGTCGAACCACTTTCCAGCCCTGGATGTATTGATCCACAATGCAGGGGTACTCATAAACCAACCATTCGAAACCACCACCCTAGACAACTGGCGCCAAACCTTTGACGTGAATTTGTTCTCTGTGGTAAAAATAAACCAGGCATTATTGCCCCTGTTGAAAAAAAGCGTGTCGGCACACATCGTCCACATCGGCAGCATGGGTGGCGTGCAAGGCGCTTCAAAGTTTCCCGGGCTTTCGGCATACAGCGCCAGCAAAGCCGCATTGGCCAACCTGACGGAATGTATGGCCGAAGAGCTGAAAGCAGACGGCATCCACGTCAACTGCCTCGCACTCGGCGCCGTTGACACCGAGATGCTACGCCAGGCATTCCCCAATTATAGTGCCGACATGAAGAGCACCCAAATGGCCGCCTTTATCGCAGATTTCTGCCTGAACCAACGCCCCTTCTTTAACGGAAAAATATTGCCAGTAGCATCTTCAACGCCTTAACGGTTGACGGGTTACGGTAGACGGTGGACGGGTTACGGTAGACGGTGGACGGTAGACGGGTTACGGTAGACGGTGGACGGTAGACGGTGGACGGTTTGCACAGCATCTGTTATTTTGCTTTAGGATTGATTTTCAGCCCTTTATCATAATGCAATGATTAATTTTTCAGCACCCTTGTCAATAAAATGAAGAAAAAATTCGGCCAAACGCGCTGAAAAAACAATACAACACATTAGCCCAGTGCTGTGCAAACCGTCTACCGTCCACCGTCCACCGTCTACCGTCCACCGTCCACCGTAAATATGAACAAAGAAACCCGCCTCTTCCTCGTCCTGGCCTGCTTTTTTGTCGGCAACACCCTGATCGCCGAAGTGATTGGCCCTAAAATGTTCTCCCTGGAAAGCTCCCTGGGCTTCGCTCCGGTGAATTGGAAACTCTTTGGCATTGAGAATCTTTCTTTCAATTTTTCCGCAGGTTCTATCCTTTGGCCGGTGGTGTTCATCATGACGGACGTCATCAATGAATACTTCGGGAAACGCGGCGTCAAGTTCCTCACCTACATCGCACTCGGAGTAATCTCTTACGCCTTTTTCATGCTCCTGCTCACGACAAAGGCGGCTCCCGCTGCTTTTTGGCTGGATATCAACGCTGACATAAAGCCGGATATCAACACAGCTTTTAACCGTATTTTCGGTACGGGCATGTTGATCATTGTCGGTTCGCTTACGGCCTTCTTTGTGTCGCAATTGATGGATGCCTATTTTTTCCAGGCTTTCAAAAGGTCAACGGGCGACCGAATGATCTGGTTGCGGGCCACGGGTTCAACGGTGATTTCACAACTCTTCGACAGTTTTATTATCCTGATCATTGTGTTCTACATCGGCGCCGACCCCGAACACCGCTGGTCATGGAACCAGATTGCAGCCATTGGTTTGATGGGCTATGGTTACAAGGTAGTCATGGCTGTTGTGCTGACACCTTTTTTATATATCGTGCATGGCGCCATCAGCTGGTACCTAGGGCATGATTTGGCGGAAAAACTCAGAAAGGAGGCCGTAAATTTGCAGTGAACCGGAATTGAAAGTTGCTTTCTTCAGCAAAACAATTGCCCATGGCCACTGGGGCAACACATCAAGGAATACTCGATCTCTCACGACATACCCAAGCATCATCAAATTATCAAATTTGAAACTCAGTTACATCATCACCACCTACAACCGTCCTCATTTACTGGAGGCTGCCGTGGCATGCGTGGCACGGGAACGCGATGCCGATGCAGAACTGATCGTCGTGGACGACAACAGCCAGGTTGCTGTTGCCATGCCACCCTTGGGTAAAAAAACATTCCCAAAGTCGCACCTATTGATTCGCAACCCGCATAACCTGGGTGTGATCGGCGCCAGAAATGCAGGGCTTGCTGCTGCCAGGGGTGAGTTCGTCGTGTTTTTGGACGACGACGACGAGAGCCTTCCGAACCGGACCCAGGACCTGCTTGCCAAAATAGAAAACACTGGCTTCGATTTTGTGGCGGGATGTTCCTACATGCGGACGGGCGAAAATGAAAAGGTTGTTCCCGACAAAAGTGGTTTTGCGCTCAGTCCTGAAAAACTGTTGCTCTATCCCTCGCACATCAACGCCGTTATCTGGCGCAGAGAAAGTTTTGTTAAAGGCTTAGACAACCGGGTGCCATACCTGGGCGAGCATATTTCAATGCTGCTGTGTCTGATGCATGGCGGAACAGCTTGGCTGTCAACGGATATCGTAGCGCGTTTTTGCTACATTCCGGCAGGTTTGACCAGGCAAGCCCAGGCGGGAACCGCCTTGAAAACACATCTGATCGCCATGTATCAGATATTGATGGAGGAAAGCGAAACCCCGGCATTCCGTCAACTCTGTGACAGGGTGTTGGGCATGCTACAGCGCGAGTCCATACACGCGTTCGATGCGTATCTGGAAAAATTGCTGCCGATAATCCGCACTTTCGTCTCCTTACCTAAGCAATGATTTCCCGCTCAATGGGACAAGTCATGCAATGGCTGCCGCCGCGTGCACGGGAGAGTTCGTTCGAGGGAATGGTGATGATCGTGTTTTCGACTTTTTCCGGGTCAACTTTGCCGTTCTCGATGTCGCGTAGGAGTTTTTCTGCCCCAACGACTTTGTAGCCAAAGTCTTTAAAGGCTTTTTCCGTAATAGGGTTGCGATCGTAGGTGATGGCAACTCCAGGCTTCAGGGCCACCAGGTTGCAACCGTCCGTCCATTGTTCGCGTTCCTGATAGGGTGATTCTCCTTGTCCGGCCCAGATAAACTCCATTTTAGGGTTGATCTCGGCGAGCAGAAAATCCTTGAGGCAGGCGTATTCCACCTCCTCGCCATTCGAGCGGTGCACTTCCACATAAGAGCCAAGGCCATCCTGCACAATAGGCTTGTACCCGACCATGTGGTTGTGGTTGATTTGGGTGAAAACCGTGTCAATGTGCATGTAAGAGCGTTCGGCCGGGATGTTTACCTGTACAACATTGTTGATGATGCCCCGCTCGAAAAGGTGGTCTTTCACCATTTGAAAAGCGTATTCGTTGCTGCGTTCGGAGCAGCCGATGAGCAGGTAATCCTTGTTGATCATCATCACGTCGCCGCCTTCGATGCTGATGGTTTCACCGCGTTTGTTTGGCGGAAACTTGTCCACCCGGTTCAGGTTGATGGTTTTGCCATCAGTTTTCAGCCGCTTGAAAATGGGGTGGCTGCTGAAAATGAGCCTGGTCAGGAAGTTTTCCCGGAAACGTGCCGATTTGTTGGCTTTTGTAATGATGACATGGTCTTTTACGGTAACAGCGATGTCGCGCGTAAAGATCAGGTTTGGGATGGGGTCGAACAGTATCCTGTCCTCCGGCTCCAGGTATCCGGTAATGAGGGTATCGGCCAATTGCTCGGGCGACAGCCCTGCCAGGCGCGGGATGAAGGAGTAGGGTAGTTCTTCAAAATCCGTGATTTTATTGATCACTTCGTAGCGACTTTCTTCGTTCCGGGTACTTTCAGCCAGCAGGTCGCGGATTTCAAATACATTTTCTTTGCCCAGGAAAGCCTTCAACACACTGACAAAAATATCGTGCTCGTCCTGCATGTTGGGCAGGTGCACAATGTCATCGAACAGCAGCTCTTCTGCCCGTTTTGGGGTAATGCGGGCAATGCCCTCATCGGGGCGGTGAACGATTACTTTTTTCAGTTTCCCGATTTCGGATTCAACATAAACTCGGCTGTTCGCGTCCATAAAATTGTGTTGGTGAATAACTTGGTTGGGCAATTAACATCCGCGCCACCATCAGATAGCCCGATTCTTTCGGAGCAAAAATAGAGCGAATATTTCGTCGCAATGGTATCAGAAGCAAAGCTATTCATAAAAACATGCGTATGCAAGGATTTTGTAAAGGCGGAAAATCCATGAAGACAAGGGATTACTCCTATAATTTCAAACCGGCTATTTCATCGCCCTGCATTTTTTACCTTTGCAACCTAAAAATTTCTTTCCTAGAATTATGAAGGTTTCCCGTTGCGGCCAAGCGCTGACTGTTTTCGCGCAGTTCGTTTTCTTTTTGAGCCTGTTCAGTGCCATCTCCTGCAAATCAAAAAATGAAAAGGATCATTCGGCCTCCCATAAAAAAATGTTGACGATTCTCGCATCGACGGCACAAAGGCTGAACAGCCCGCAGAACAATTATGCGGCCCAGGCCAAATTGGCCATGTGCAATTCCATGCTCGCCGCGGCGAAAAACCCCGGCGAAAAAATAAACCTTCTTTCCCAAAAATCGACGATACTGCTGGAACTCGGCGACGAAGCCGAGGCCGTAAAAATCATCGAAGAATTGGAAAGAACCCTGCGCGACGACCCAGCGGTGCGAAAACAGATTTACCCTGTGCTGGGCATTGCTTACCTGCGCCTGGCCGAGCGCAACA
>CAYVPM010000344.1:0-4731 GCA_964453475.1 uncultured Saprospiraceae bacterium
GCGATGGGTTGGGTTGGAGCCGTGTTTGGCGATTTCAAAGCAAGCACTGGCAGGTCGATGCTATCTTCATCAGGCTCTTTGCGGATAGGCTTTACCTCAGGCTTCAGCAAACTGAAAGCAAACAGATCATTGCAACATGCCTTGTTCCTTTCATCCAAATACAGGGCGCCAGGTCGGTTGCTGCTCAGGTAGCCGCTGGAGCCGTCATTTTTCAGGATGAAATACATGTCGTTGTAGCTGGTATTCAGGCCGGGTCCGGCATTTTGAGGCGAAGCAAATCCTCCATCTTCCTTCAGGGTATGAAAAATATCAAAACCTCCCAAACCTGGCAGGCCATCGGAGCTGAAATAGAGTTTTTGTTCCGGACTGTAGAAGAAAGGCGACACCTCGTTTTCAGGGGTGTTCAACGCGGTGACATTTTCAGGATCGGCAAAACGAGGCAGTCGGCCGACTTTTTTTCCTGGCAGGGGCAAATTGCATTCGCAGAAGAAATTGGTGTCGAGCGGCACGCGCCATAGATCGAGCTTTCCTTTGCCACCCGGGCGGTCGCTGGAGAACCAGAGCACTGGCCCTTCCGCCTCATTGTCGTATGCGATGTTGGGTTGTGTGGTCGTGTAACCTGGCTTGTTGATGGGTTCCGGCAGTTTTACCGGAGGGAGCCAGCGTTTGCGGCGGTCGATCACCGTCATCCAAAGTTCGCAGCGTTTATCGTTGACGTTCAGGTCTTTACAAACAGAGAAAAAGACGTAATGTCCGTCTGGGGAAAAAGCAGTGTGCGCGATATGGGCCGTATCGGTGGCCGGAAAACCGCGGCCCGGCTCGCGGCCACGGCCGCCATTAACAGCGATCATCACTTTGCTAAGCTTGCGTTTATTTTTGCCTTTGTCGGTTCGTTTGTCGAAGCGGTAGGATGAATAAAACAAAGAATCCCCAACGATACTGGGCGCAAATTCATACCAGGGGCTGTTGATTTCTTTGCCCAAATGCTTCATTTCCACAAGGATAGGCGCTGCGGCAATAACCTGCGCCTGGAGACAGGCATCAATCTCCAGCTTTGCCTTTTCAAGGTACTGGGCTCCGATTTTAGGTTTTTTGGCGAGAAATTTCTCGAAATAAGCAATAGCCGTGGGATAATCTCCCTGACTTTTTTTCACCTCAGCCAAGCGGTATTCAGCCAGCGGGTGCTGGTTTTTGTGCTTTTTTGAATCAATGATCTTTTTGTAGGAACGCTCGGCCTCCGTGAAAGCATTGTACAAACGGGCACTTTCAGCGTATTTCCACCAAAGGGAATAATCCTGTTCGTGGCGTTTCAGTACATCCCCATAATATTGAACGGCGGCAGCATAGTCTTTTTTATCAAAAGCATCATCGCCTGCACGCTCATAGGCACGAAGTGATTGGGAAAAGGTAGTAAGCTGGACAAATGAAAGCAGCAGTGTGATTAAAATACATAGTCTCATAATGCAAAATCGGTAATTGATTATTTGGATAAGTACGAGAAACGCAGGCGAAAGGATTTTCGTCTATCGTCGGTTTCATAAAATGCAGATAATCAATATTGAAACGCGTTAAAGATTATTTATAGCTTTGAAAATCAAAGCCTTTTGGACGGTTTCGATTTTTTCCTGAATCTAAAAAACCGGGCAAGATTTAACAGTTGCAAGCACTGGAACCGGAACCCTCCGCCAAATTACCGCAATTTCTATGCCGCCTCTGCCCCTTGTGGCCGTATCGAAGGCCGAGGTATTCCAATCGTAACTCAACCCAAGTGTCCAATTGTTGCGGTCCACCTGGACTGCTGGGATGATGGCGTCGCCCAGGCGTTGGGCGAGCGTGAATTGGATACTGGTCTCATTTGCCAGCCCTGTGGTAAGAATCTGGCGGAGTCCGGCGCCAAATACCAATTCTTTGGCTGAGCCCATCTGTTGCAATTCGTTTACAAAAACCAAATCCATGCGTTTTTTAATCTGCAAAAAAGCGTTAGCAAAACAGGAAATTCTAATTGGAAGATTTTTTGCAAAATCCCCTAAACTTACTACGGGTTTGTTGAGGTGCGCCAATCCGGCACCCATGTCAATTCTGGTACGCGTCTCACTTTGCGCATAATGCCATTGAAGTCCGGCAGACAGGGTTGGCGTCAGACCGGAAGCCGGTGCTAACGACTCTCCGGTTGGCCGCCCCGGATCAAACACATCGCCGCCCCATTGGTTCTTGAAAGTCAAGCCACCAATGTCGAAACTGCGTTGTGCCAACGATAAACCAAAGCCTACCGAAAGGGCATGATTTTGGTTCAGGGCTTGCAGTACCCCGACGTTGAGGCCAATTTGCAGCCAGGACAGCCCTGCGTCGCCAGCTTTGTCGTTTTGAAGCTGCAAACCAACGGAAAGCGCGTTTCGGAGACGCTGCAAAGCCTTCCACTCTACCGAGCCAGCATAAGTTTCATAAGCAACCGGCACACTTTGCCATTGGCTGCGATACTGCGCTGCAAGGCGCAGGTCCCCTTTGAACATGCCTGTCGCCGAAGGGCTCAGGTGCATGGGATTGTTGTAAAATTGGGAGTAATGCAGGTCCTGGGCCCTTGCCGGCAGCAGGGTTGTGGTGATTAGTGAAAAAATAGCGGCGTATCGCAGCATAAACAGGGGGTATAATGGATGAAATGGTAGTTTAATGCGAAGATAGGGTTTTCGGGGCTTCAATGCTGTTTGGAATACTACATTTGCAATTTGAAGGTGTGGCGGTGAATGGGAGTTTTTTGTTTCTCACAACGACACGACGGTGTGGCAGTGGATCGGAGTTTTTTGTTTCTCAAAACGACACAACGGTAGGGGGCCTGTTTCATACCTTATGTCGTCGTGTCGTTGTGAGAAACTTTTTTCATCATCAAATTAACATAACATGACATCTTCCTACATCTTTGAAATATGTGCCCTCAACATCCAATCGGCTTTTGCCGCTGCCGAAGCTGGCGCACAACGCATCGAACTTTGCGCTGCGCTGGATGTGGGCGGTCTCACGCCATCGCCCGGACTGATCTTGTCTGCCGTGCGGGATACGGGTATCCTTGTCAATGTGCTCATACGTCCCCGGGAGGGCGACTTCTGCTACAATGATCAGGAGTTCAAAATCATGCTCGACGATATCAGGTTTTGCCGCGAAGCCGGCGCCAATGGCGTGGTCGTAGGCGCTTTGGATGCCAATGGCCAGCTGGATTTGCCCAAATTGGAGGCCATGCACCGGGAAGCTGAAGGCATTGAAATAGCACACCACAGGGCCTTCGATTTTTGCGCCGACCCGGAGCTTGCCCTGGAACAGCTGATCCAACTGGGGTATAAACGGGTATTAAGTTCCGGTCAGGCAAACTCCGCTTTTGAAGGCCGTTTTATGCTGCAAAAAATAGTCCAGCAAGCCAATGGACGCATCAGCATCATGCCGGGGGCAGGCATTGATGCCTCGAATATTCGGGAGATAGCCAATACTTCTGGCGCCCGGGAATTCCATTTTACAGGAAAAACGAAAATGGAACCTGACAGTGGGAATGCGATTCAAGGGCTTGATGCCTGGTATTGGAAGAGCGACGTAGGCGTGATTCAGGGGATAATGGGGGCGGTTTAGTGGTGAACCTATTTTAAAATGCCAAGCCCCCCACCCCACTGTCGTTTCCCCTGCTCCAGCACCTCGAAAAAATAGTATCCCCTGGGCAGCAACGGCAAGAGAATTTCAACCTGCTTCTCTTCCAACAACTGAGTCAAAACCAATCGGCCCAGGGCATCGTACAGCCTGAACTCAGCTTCTCCGTTAGTGTTTGAAAGCACTTGCAGCAGCCCGTTGGAAGCAATCGGGTTTGGAAAAACTAGCCAGTTTTTAGGGCCGGTAAAATACACGACAGCTGTATCGCTCTGAATGTTGCCATTGTTGGAGCTGGTTATGCTTGCCCGGTACTGGTTTCGCCCTTGCGCGGGAAATGGGTCGGTATATTCAAAGCGCTCTTTGTCAATCGTATTGAAAGTTTTGATCGGGGAAAATTTCACGCCATCCCATTTTTCAAAATGTACCCCTACCACCCCGTACAGGCTGGCAAGTTCCAGGCTGATATCTACCTGGTTTTCTTCATTCAGCACTGCAAAAAAGCTCTTTTGGTAGCATTGTACACCTTGTTGAGTAATATCGGGTGCTGCGCTTCGCTTGCCTTGCCCCGCATGATGTTGACCAAAAGCTGTCACTGCAAACCGCTGCTGGGGGAATTGGTTTTTGGGTAAGGATACAAAAGTGTCGCTGGTTTCGAACAAGGGCTCCAATGTGTATTGGCCCAATCCGGAGAGCATGTAGCTGGCATTATCCGCCGCCTTTTCCCAAAACAGGCCAATCGAATCAGGGCAATTGAAGCCGATTTTCAAACGCAATTCTTTGGAAATTAAAAATGTATCGGATTCAAAAGTGTTGGCGCCAACCATCATCCGCAGCTGCGCTTCCACGAAGGTATCCGGCAGTAGCCAGCGGCGCGCACCGTTGTGCAAGACAACAGCTGTATCAATCACCAGCCAGGCTGACGCATCAATTGGTTTCCACTCAAGGCGACCCGTGGCTTGGGCAATATTGGTTTCCCAGGCTACAATAGCCCCCTGACCGGCCACTGCCGGATCCTTGCGCAATGGATATACCCATTGAAAGCGACTCAAAGTATCGTAGCTATATGCGATTGAAAAGGATTGGCTGTCGGCGATAATGCCATGA
>CAYVPM010000345.1:0-4730 GCA_964453475.1 uncultured Saprospiraceae bacterium
TGGCGGTTTTACCGTATCCGCGGAGTTGGATCGGCTTTTTGGCTTTTTTGGTAGCCCTGATATTAAGCACTTCGGTAAACAGGGAGAAGAAAATGGCAAAGTACAAATAACCTTTGGGCACAGCGGAATCAATGAAATGGCCCAAATGTGCTGCTTCTGCTATAAGCGAGAATCCAATAAGCAGCAAAAATGACAGCCCCAACATCTGAATAGTAGGGTGGTCGTTGACGAATTTGCTGACAGGCCCGGAAAAAATCATCATGATCAACACGGAAACGACCACTGCAATTATCATCACCGTAACATCATTGGCGATGCCCACAGCCGTCAGGATGGAGTCGAAGGAAAAAACGATATTGATAATGGCAATTTGGAGGATCACCTGGTTAAGGGCAGCTTTCCCTTTTGATACCTTTGGGTCGTCGCCCGCGCCATCGCCTTCCAATTTGTGGTGGATCTCGGAGGTGGCTTTGTACAACAGAAAAATACCGCCAAGTAGCAGGATCAAGCCCTGGCCGTTGACGAATGGTACCGTTGCCGCTGCGCCGTTAGCTGCATCATGCGACTCAATCCAGGGAAGGTTAACATAAAACAGGGGCGCTTTCATGCCAATGATCCAGGTAATACCAAACAGCAACACAATACGCAACACCATGGCCAGGATCAAGCCAATGTTCCTGGCTTTAGACTGTTGCTCCGCTGGCAGCTTTGAAGAGATAATGGAGATGAAAATAATGTTGTCGACCCCGAGCACAATTTCAAGGAAGGTGAGGGTCAAAAGGCTTACCCATACGGCGCCCGAGGTAAAGTCAGGCATTGTCAATAGATACATAACGCTTTAGTTTCGAGCGATTTAACAGTTGAGAATGATTGAATTGGCACTAAAACCGAAGGCAAGGATACGGCATTCTGGCGAAGCCATATTTATCAAGTTTTGAAAAACCTAAAATTGCGCTGTTGCAAAGGTTGTCGCGGCGACATTTAAGGCCAATAATTATCCAACATTATGGGGAACGCCTCTAACAGCTTTACCTTTACAGAAAGTTCATTCAAACCATAGTGTCTCAGGTTTGTTTATCCATCAATCTATTTTGTAATCACTTTTGAAGAAAACGCATGAAAAAACTACACACCATCCTTGTCCTTTTGTTCCTCTCATGCGCAATGTCGGCGCAGAGCAGCGCTAAAAAATACGTGCTGCTAGAGCATTTTACCAATTCCAGGTGTGGCACCTGTGCCAGCAGAAACCCGGCATTTTATACCTTCATCGGTCAGCCGCAACACGCTCCCAGCATCCACCACATCTCTATCCACCCTTCTGTCCCCTACGACAACTGCGTATTTTACCAGGCCAACACCGCCGAAAACAACGCATGGGCAGCGGTGTACAACATTCAGGGAACACCGCGTGTGGCAGTGAACGGCAGCCTGATGCCTGCCTCAAACCCATTGCTGCGCCCGGATACCCTGACAAAATACCTCAACCAAACCAGCCCGCTTTACCTTAAAGTAACCGAAACAGGTGCAGGGGTTACGCGAACAGCGACCATAGAGGCAAGGGCACTCAGTCAAATCGCCAATGGCAACTACAAACTTTTCGTAGCGCTGGCAGAAAAAACGGTGAATCAAACCACACCAAACGGGGAATCCGTACACCACGATGTTTTCCGCGATATGTTGACACCAGCTGCAGGGCAGGATTTCATCCCGCCTGCGCCCGGCCAGACAGCCACCTTCAGTTTCAACTACACCGTCAATGCGGCATGGAATGCCAATGAAGTGTACGTACTGGCGATTGTAAAAAATATGGATTCCAAGCAAGTGCTCAACAGTGGCACCAGGTTCGATCCTGCGCTGACCCTGGATGCTTCGGACATCTCGGCACAGCGCATCCGCTTTTCGCCGAACCCGGCAAGCGACATTACGTTTGCTGAAATCGGCGAAGACATTGCACTCCAAACCGAAGTGTACGCATTGGATGGAAAGCGGGTATATTTGACTCAGGGCAATACAACTGGCCCGGTTGCAATTCCCACTGCTGCCTTTGAAAAGGGGGTTTATTTCGTAAAAATCACTGGAGAAAAAGGAATTTATACGGCTAAATTGCTGAAAAACTAAGCGTTATTCGCCATTAACAGGATCAAGGCTGCCTTCGTACATTTCAAATTTTTGAAACGAACATTCCAGTGCGCCGTTGAACAATGTCTTTTTTCGGGATGCCTTGAGGCCGATGTGCTTCAAGGCATCCCTGTTTGATGAGATGATCCAAGCCGACCAGCCAGGCCAGTTTTTTTTCAAATTATCGCCAATGCCTTGGTAAAAAGCCAGGGTGTCTTCCAGTTTCAACCTTTCGTCGTAGGGCGGGTTCATCATCAGCGTGCCGCTGGGGTATGGGGCGTTCAGTTTTTCAAATGCCAGCTTGTCTACCTTTATTACCTGTTCCAGACCGGAAGCAATAAGGTTTACTGCCGTAGAATTTCTTGCCCTGGCGTCAATATCAAAGGCCAGGATGTCAAATTCAAAGTCGCGGACTTGGTTATCTGCCTCCTTTTTCACCTGCAACCATAGTTTTTTATCAAAATCGGGCCATTTGAAAAACCCGAAACTTTCTCGTTTGTACTGCGGCGGGATGCGCCTGGCGATCAAGGCAGCTTCGATGGGCAAAGTGCCGGAGCCGCACATCGGGTCGACAAAATGCCCACTCGCGTTCCATCCGGAGTGCAGGATCATGCCTGCTGCCAATACCTCGTTTAAGGGTGCGTCCACCGTATCGCGACGGTAGTTGCGGCGGTGCAGCGAATCACCGCTCGAATCCAGCAGGACGATCACTTTGGAGCCGTGCACATTGATGTTGATGCGCAGACTGGGCGCAATGGTATTGACATTGGGCCTTTGCCCGTCAAACTGCCTGAACTGGTCAACAATAGCGTCTTTGGTCAGCAGTGCCACATATTTGGAGTGCCGGAATATCTCGCCGTTGGCCACAGCATCCACAGCCAGCGTATCGTTCATGCTCATGTACTTCGACCAGTCGATGTTGCGGATACCATCGTACAAGTCCTGTTCCCGGAATGCTTCAAAGGAGTCGATGGGCATGAGCACCCGCAATGCCGTGCGGAGTTCGTAGTTGGCGCGGTACATCAGGCGCTTGTCGCCTTCAAAGCCAACGGCGCGTTTCAGCTCACGCACTTCTTGAGCGCCCAATCCACGGAGCTCTTCGGCCAGCACAGGTTCGAGACCCGCAAAAGTTTTTACGATAAATGAAGCCAAAGGGGGAGATATGAGTGATGAGAGATGAGATATGAGTGATGAGATTGGGTTGGGGCAAAGGTAGGGTTTGGGGGCGGGCTTTCCTGTTGCTGCGTTTAATTTGTAGCAACTATACCTAGATAGGCCTTACGTTTAGATTGATTTGTATTTCCCACAGATTTTATACAAACTTGATTCCACAGATTCAAAGCTGCAGTTTCTGTGTAAAATCTGTGCATTTTTTCTGTGTAAAATCTGCGCGAAAACAACGCAGCGGTGTGAATTAGCGGCTATTTTAACAGCTTGAACCCCTGGCTCAACCCTTGTTCGTTTTGAACCCTTAACCAATAAAAGCCAGCCGGCAAGTGTCCAAGGCCCTCCAGCAGTATTTTGGAATGAGCGTCCAACATTGAACTTGCTACCATTTTCCCTGAAAAATCAAATAACTGACAGCCTGCTCCTGTGCTGAAAAAGGGACTTCTTTCCGAAAAATCGAGGGTGATAAAATCATCAAAGGGTGAAGGGAACACATTTATCGAGTTGTTTTCGGCATTGTGTTGGTCCGCTGGAATCGGGGAAAGCGGTATGTCCAGGTATGTCACCTCGTTTGTTTTTAACTCGATGCCTGCAATGGTGGTCGGGTAAAAACCTTCCCGAAAAGCATAAACACTGTAAATGCCAGGTGCTGCACTTCCTGTTTTGTAGGTTCCATCTCCCTTGGACTTGTCTGAATTTGGAGTGGCCAACAAGAAAACGGTGGCTTTCGACAGAATGTTCCCGGTACTGGCATTCAGCACTTTGCCTTCCAGCCAGGAAGCATGTTTGTAGCTTGGTTTTTTATAAACGTACAATCCCTCTGATTTGGCGGTGGCAAGAATGATACCCGACGGAAGGTATGGGTCGGCATCCCAAACAAGAGAGTTGCCCAATGAGTCCCAGGCAGTTTCAATGAGGTTTTGTGGCCTCGACGCATCCACCAGCGTGAGTTGGCCGCGATAGCTGGGACACACCAGGAAATCATTGATAACCCGGACATTGTGTACTTCTCCTTCCGGTTTTCTGCTGGGATTGTAGGTGTCCAGTAATGTGATATTATCAAGGTTGGAGACATCAAATGCGCAAAGCGGGGCTCCCAGTGATTCGTCGGCGGTGAACAGGATTTTTCCATCGCCGCTTAGCATGGTATTGTGGTTAAAGGCGCCCGGTGTCGGTTGGGTTGCCAATAGTACCGGGTTGGCTTTGTCAGCAATATCCACCACGCCAAACTGGCCCTGGTATATCTCGCTTGTCCACATGGTGTCGCCACGGATATAACCATCATGTACGTATAGAGTACTGTACTTTCCCATAATTACGGGATTCCACGGGTCGTTGAGGTCGGCAATGAGCGCGCCGTTGGTAACTGAAGCGCCGCCAAAAACATAGAGGTAGCCATCGACGGCTTGCAGCGCATGGCTTTTGATGACCAAACTGTCATAAAT